>CAMJYF010000019.1 GCA_946409885.1 uncultured Clostridia bacterium
GATGCGCTCTACCGCCTGAGCCATAGCAGCACATGGATTTACAGCGCTGTGTCGCTTACCACGGCGTTCATTATACACGCCTTTTCGCGGATTGTCAAGCCTTTTTTAGGGAATCGCCGAAAAAAATCCGGAAAAAACCGGAACGGCGAAAAAAAATCGGATTCCTGAAAATAATGCTTGATTTTTACAATAATATCTGCTATAATTACTTTGTTACTATGTTAGGCGTTGACAATGAGTGGGGAAACCCGCTCATTTGTTTTGTTACGTCAAAACAAAAACCGCCGCGGCGGGGCCGCAAACGCGCCGCGCGGCTAACGGGAGGGCATTATGCCGGAAAAAAAGAAGGGCGGCAATACCGTCAACACCGTGTGGGAGCTGGCGGCCCCCATCGCGCAGCGGCTGGGGCTGATCCTGTGGGACGTAAAGTTCCTGAAGGAGGGCGCCAACTGGTACCTGCGCATCATCATCGATAAAGAGGGCGGCGTGGGCATCGACGACTGCGTGGCCATGAACGACGCGCTGGAAGCGCCCCTGGACGAGGCGGACCCCATCGAGCAGAGCTACAACCTGCAGATCAGCTCCGCCGGTATCGAGCGGGAGCTGGTGCGGGACTTCCACTTTCAGATGTTCCTGGGCGCGGACGTGACGGTGAAATTCCGCACGGCGGTGGGCGACGCCAAGGTCCACAAATGCGTGCTGAAGGGGTACGAGGACGGCCGCGTCACCGTGGCCTTCCCGGACGGCACGGACTATACGTTTGATAAAAAAGACGCGTCAAGCATCCGGCTTGACGATTTTGACCCCGATTTTTAAGATTTCAGGAAAGGGAGTATCGGAAAAAAATGAATACGGATTTTCGTGACGCTTTAATGCTGTTCCAGAAGGAAAAGGGTATTTCGGAGGATCAGCTCTGCGAAAAGGTCTGCAACGCCATCGTCGTGGCCGCCAGAAAGGAATTCGGCGTAAAAGAGGGCATCACCTGCGAGCTGGATAAAAACACCTATGAGCTGCACATCTTCATGCACAAGACCGTGGTGGAGGAGGTCTTCGACGACCGCACGGAGATCTCCGTGGAGGACGCCCAGCAGTATAAGCCCGGCGCCGTGCCCGACGACGTGGTGCCCATCCCCCTGAAGCTGGAAAGCCTTGGCCGCATCGCCGCCCAGACCGTCAAGCACACCGTCCGCCAGGGCGTGCGCGAGATCGAGCATGAGCAGGTGCTGGCGGAGTTCCAGAGCCGCAACAAAGAGATCGTCACCGCCAAGGTCACCAACGTGGATCCCGTCACCGGCGACGCCACCGTGGAAATCGGCAAGTCGGAAACGCTGCTGCCCAAAAAGGAGCAGATCCCCGGCGAGCGGCTGAAGGTGGGCGACCTGATCAAGATTTATATCGTGGACGTGAAAAGCACGGAAAAGGGCCCCAAGATCATCATCTCCCGGGTGCACACCGGCCTTGTCAAGCGCCTGTTCGAGCTGGAGGTGCCCGAGATCTACGACGGCAGCGTGGAGATCAAATCCGTCTCCCGCGAGGCGGGCTCCCGCACCAAGATCGCCGTCTACAGCAAGGATGAAAACGTGGATCCCATCGGCTCCTGCATCGGCCCCAAGGGCGCCCGCGTGAACGCCGTTATCGAAATGCTGGGCGGCGAAAAGATCGACGTCATCAAATACAACGAGGATCCCAAGATCTTCATCGCCGCGGCCCTGGCCCCCGCCGAGATCGTCAGCGTGGAGATCCTGGACGAGGAGAACCGCACCTGCCGCGTTTCCGTGCCGGAAAACCAGCTGTCGCTGGCCATCGGCAACAAGGGGCAGAACGCCCGTCTGGCCGCGCGGCTCACCGGCTGGAAGATCGATATCAAGCCCTACTACGGCAGCTACCAGCCCATGATCCAGCTGTAAGCAAGGCGGTGCCGTGATGCAGCAGAAAAAGATCCCCATGAGAAAATGCACCGGCTGCAACGAGATGAAGCCGAAAAAAGAGCTGGTGCGCATCGTCAGAAGCCCCGAAGGGGAGATCGGCGTGGACCTGACCGGCAAAAAATCCGGCCGCGGCGCGTACATCTGCCGCAGCGGGCAGTGCCTGGCGGCGGCCAGAAAGGCCAACCGGCTGGCCAAGGCGTTCGAGTGCGCCGTCCCGCCGGAGGTCTACGACCGGCTGGCGGAGGAGATCGGCAATGGATAAGCTACTGTCCCTCATGGGGCTGTGCCGCAGGGCGGGCAGGCTCAGCGTCGGCCACGACGCGGTGTTCGACGCGGTGCGTAAGGGCCGGGCGAAGGCCGTGATCCTCACCTCCGACGCCTCCCCCCGCCATGAGAGAGAACTGGAAGCCGCGTCCTTCCCCGGCCGCGTCATCAAAGCCGGGTTCACGATGGAGCAGGCGGGCCTTGCCACCGGCAAGCGCAGCTGCGTCTTTTCCGTGGACGACGAGGGCTTCGCACAAGCAATCGAGAAAACACTCTAAGAGGAGGGTTTACGTATATGGCAGCAAAGTACAAGATACATGAATTCGCGAAGGATTTCGATATGAAGAGCAACGCGGTCATCGAGCTGATGACCAAGCTGGACGATACCCCCAGAAAATCCAGCGCCGCGCTGACGCCGGATGAGCTGGACTGGCTTTTCGACCGGCTGACCGTGTCCCATGAGGCCGCCGGGTTTGAAGCCTACTTCGCGATGAAGCGGCCGGAACCGCCGGCCGAGGAGGAGGCCCCCGCCGCGGAGTCTCCCGCGCAGCCGGAACAGCCGGAGCAGAAAGAGGAGAAGCAGCCGGAGGCCGCGCAGAAGAAGAAAGAACCCGCCGCCAGGGGCGGAGAGAAAAAAGGCGCCGCTCCCGCCAGACCCGGCGCCAAACCCGCCGCGCAGCAGGGCAAGGGCGACAAGCGCCCCGACGGCAAGCCGAAAACCGGCAACCCGTCCCCCTCGCAGCCCTTTAAAAAGAAAGAGAACAAGGGCGATCCCATCTTCGTGCAGGCCCGCACCAAGGGCGAGCGCAAAACCGTCAATACCCGCACGGAGGAGGTGGAGCTGGATAAGTACAACGAAAAGTACGACGACATGTCCTCCCGCTCCGTCACCGAGCGCGAGGCGGATAACCGCAAGCAGAAGATCAAGCAGAAATCCCAGCAGTACAACAAAAAGCAGGGTCCCCGCCGCAAGCGCGAGACCGAGGCGGAGCGCCTGAAGCGCATCGCCGACGAGCGGGCCAAGCGCCACCTGGTCATCAAAGTGGGCGACGAGATCACCGTGGGCGAGCTGGCCAGCGAGCTGAAAATGACGGCCGCCGAGGTCATCAAAAAGCTGTTCTCCTACGGCATCATGGCCAGCGTCAACGAGACCATCGACTTTGACACCGCCGAGATCGTGGCTACCGAACTGGGCGCCAAGGTGGAAAGGGAAGTGGTGGTCACCATCGAGGACCGCATCATCGACGCCACCGAGGACAGCGACGAGAATCTGGAGCCCCGCAGCCCCGTGGTGGTTGTCATGGGCCACGTGGACCACGGCAAAACCTCCATTCTGGACGCCATCCGCAACACCCACGTCACCTCTACGGAATCCGGCGGCATCACCCAGCACATCGGCGCCTACCGCGTCTCGCTGGACGGGAACGACATCACCTTCCTGGATACCCCCGGCCACGCGGCCTTTACGGAAATGCGCGCCCGGGGCGCCAAGGCCACGGATATCGCCGTGCTGGTGGTGGCGGCGGACGACGGCATCATGCCCCAGACCATCGAAGCCATCAACCATGCCAAGGCGGCGGAGGTCTCCATCATCGTTGCCATCAACAAGATGGATAAGCCGGAGGCCTCTCCCGACCGTGTCATGCAGCAGCTGACCGAATACGGCCTGGTGCCGGAGGAGTGGGGCGGCGAGACCATCTGCGTGCCCGTTTCCGCCAAAACCCACCAGGGCATCGACAAGCTGCTGGAGGCCATCCTGCTGGTGGCCGAAATGAAAGAGCTGAAGGCCAACCCGAACCGCGCCGCCAGGGGCGTTGTCATCGAGGCCCGTCTGGATAAGGGCAAGGGCCCCATCGCCACTTTGCTGGTACAGAACGGCACGCTGCGCAGCGGCGATATCGTGGTGGCGGGCACCGCCGTGGGCCGCATCCGCGTAATGACGGATTACCGCGGCCGCCGCATCAAAGAGGCCGGCCCCTCCGTCCCGGTGGAAGTCATGGGTCTGGCCGAGGTGCCCATGTCCGGCGATATGTTCGACGCGGTCTCCGATGAAAAGCTGGCCCGCGAGCTGGTGGAGCAGCGCAAGCAGAAGATCAAGGACGACCAGTTCAACGCCTTCAAGAAGGTCACGCTGGATACCCTCTTCTCCACCATCGAGGCCGGTGAGCTGAAGGACCTGAACATCGTGGTCAAGGCGGACGTGCAGGGCTCCGTGGAGGCGCTCAAGCAGAATCTGGAAAAGCTCTCCAACGACGAGGTCCGTGTGCGCGTCATTCACGGCGGCGTGGGCGCCATCGTGGAATCGGACGTGATGCTGGCCAACGCCTCCAACGCCGTCATCGTGGGCTTCCACGTCCGTCCGGACGCCACGGCGGCCGCCAACGCGGAGCGCGACCACGTGGAGATCCGCACCTATTCCGTTATCTACGACTGCATCGAGGACGTGCAGGCCGCCATCAAGGGCATGCTGGCCCCCAAGTTCCGGGATGTGGAGCTGGGCAAGGCGGAGGTCCGCCAGGTGTTCAAGCTGTCCTCCGCGGGCACCATCGCCGGTTCCTACGTGCAGACCGGCAAAATCGCCCGCAACTGCAAGATCCGCGTGGTGCGGGACGGCATCGTCATCGCCGAGGACGCCATCGCCTCCTTAAAGC
The DNA here is from genome assembly GCA_946409885.1 of uncultured Clostridia bacterium. Taxonomy (GTDB): domain Bacteria; phylum Bacillota; class Clostridia; order Oscillospirales; family Acutalibacteraceae; genus RUG806. The sequence continues at coordinate 4,844 of CAMJYF010000019.1, forward strand.
GCATGAAGGACGACGTAAAGGAAGTGGCCAGCGGCTACGAATGCGGCATCGGCCTGGAAAAATACAACGACATCAAGGAAGGCGATATCTTTGAGGCCTTCATTGTGGAAGAATACAGGGAATGATATAATATGAGTTATCAATCGGACCGCACCGCGGAGGATATCAGGCGGGAGATCACCGCCCTCCTCCGGGAGCTGAAGGACCCCCGCGTCAACGCGGCCATGCTCACCGTCGTGCGGGCGGAGGTGGCCCACGACCTCTCCTTCTGCAAGGCGTATATCAGCTCGCTGAACGGCATTGAGGACGCAAAGGCCGCCTGCAAGGTGCTCAACGGCGGCGCCAAGGGCTATCTCCGCAAGGAGCTGGGCAGCCGGATCGCCATCCGCAAGGCCCCCGACCTCCGCTTTATCCCGGACGACTCCGTGGAAAAGGGCATCGAGATGTTCCGGAAGCTGGAAATGAGCGAAAAAAAGGACGGGCAGGCATGAGGATCGACCATCAAAAGGCCTGGGAGCTGCTGGGCTCCATGGACCGCATCCTGCTGCTCACCCACCGCCTGCCGGACGGCGACGCGCTGGGCAGCGTCTTCGCGCTGTACCTGGTGCTGAAAGCGCTGGGCAAGCAGGTCCGCTGCGTCACGGACCGCATCCCCGCCTCCCTGAAGGCGGCGGAGATCCCCTGCGAGGAGCCGGAATTTGCCCCGGACCACGTGGTCACGGTGGACGTGGGGGACCGCAAGCTGCTGGGGGAGGAGCTGGACGCCCTCTACGGCGGCCGGGTGGAGCTGAGCATCGATCACCACGGCACCAATACGGATTTCGCCCGGTATTCGCTGGTGGACCCCGCCGCGGCGGCCGCCTGCGAGGTGCTGTTCGACATGCTGCGGGGGGCGAATTTTCCGCTCACGCCCGCCATCGCCGGGGAGCTGTATATCGGCATCGCCACGGATACGGGCTGCTTCCGCTACGGCAACACCACGGCCAAAACCATGCGGGCCGCGGCGGACCTGATGGAATACGGCGTGGATACCGCCTACCTGAACACGGAGATCTTTGAAACCAAGACCCGGGCGTTCACCGCCTTTGAGCGGATGGCCATGAACGCGCTGCAAACCCATTTTGACGGCAAATGCGCGCTGATGCTCATCACCCGGGAGATGTACGAAAAATCCGGCCTGGACGAATCGGACGACAAGGCCATCAACGCCCTGCCCCGGCAGATCGAGGGCGTGTACGTGGGCATCACGGTCAAGGAAAAGCAGGACGGCAAGGGCTTCCGGGTCTCCATGCGGTCCAAAGAGCCCGTCAGCGCGGCGGCCATCTGCGCGTCCCTGGGGGGCGGCGGCCACCGGCTGGCCGCGGGCTGCGAGCTGACCGGCACGAAGGAAGAGGTCGTCGCCGCGCTGCTGGCGGCGGCAAAAACGGAGATCGACAGAGCCCTATGAACGGATTCGTGGTGCTGGATAAGCCCGCGGGCGTCACCTCCTTTCAGGCCGTGGCCCCGCTGAAAAGAATATTCCGCCAAAAAAAGGTCGGCCACACCGGCACACTGGACCCCATGGCCACCGGCGTTCTGCCCGTGGCGCTGGGCCGGGCCGCCCGTTTTATCGATTACCTGCCGGACAGCGGCAAGGCCTACACGGCCCGCTTCCGCTGCGGCCTTACCACGGATACGCTGGATATCACCGGCACGGTGCTGCGGCAGCGCCCCGCCGCCGTGACAAAAGAGGACGTGCTGGCGCTGCTGCCCCGCTTCCGGGGGGAGATCGCCCAGGTGCCGCCCATGTATTCCGCCCTGCGCGTCAACGGCCAAAGGCTGTATCAGCTGGCCCGTCAGGGCGTTGATGTGGAACGGCAGGAGCGCCGGGTGACCATCCACCGGCTGGAGCTGACCGGCGGGGAAAACAATGAATTTGAAATAGAAGTGAGCTGCTCCAAGGGGACCTATATCCGTTCCCTTATCGCCGATCTGGGCGAAAGCTTAGGCTGCGGCGCGGTGATGACCGCCCTGCGGCGCACCCGCTCCAACGGGTTTGTCCTCGCGGACGCGCTGACGCCGGAACAGGTGGAAGCCCTGGGGGAACAGGCGGTGCTGCCGCTGGAGCATCCCTTCCGCTGTTACGCGGCTGTCAGCGTGACGCAGGCGCAGGCCAACCGGTTCCGCAACGGCGGGGAGCTGTTCACCCAGCGCCTGAAAGGGGACCTGACGGCGGGCACGTACCGCGTGTACGCGCCGGACGGATTGTTCCTTGGCTTGGGACGCGTCCCGGAGGACGATCCCGCCATCCTGCTGGCGCTGAAGGTAATCGGCAATGAGTGAGCAATATAACCCTCCCCGCGCCGCGGTGGCGCTGGGCTTTTTCGACGGCCTGCACCTGGCCCACCGGCGGGTGCTGGAAAGCGCCGCCGCGCAAAAAGAACAGGGGCTGCGGCCCCGCGTGCTGCTGTTTGACGACCACCCCCAGCACGTGCTGAACGGCAAAACCGTTCCGCAGCTGCTGCAAAATGAGAAACGGGACGCGCTGCTGCGGGAGATGGGGCTCTCCCCGGTCAACTGCTCCTTTGAGCGCATCCGGAACAAAACGCCCCGTGAATTTGTGGAACAGATCCTTTCCGGCGAGCTGCACGCAGCCTTCGCCGCCTGCGGCTACAACTACCGCTTCGGCAAAGACGGGGCGGGGGACGCCGCCCTGCTGCAAACGCTGTGCGCGGAATATGATATAAAGGTTTGCGTGTGCCCGGAGTTGGATATCGACGGCGAGCCCGTCAGCAGCACAGCCATCCGCCGCGCCATTGAGGCGGGGGAGGCGGAAAAGGCCGCCCGCCTGCTGGGCAGGCCCTTCTCCTTTGCTGCCCGTGTGGTGGCGGGGGACCGCCGGGGCCGCCTGCTGGGCACCCCCACGGTCAACCAGCCGCTGCCGCCGGAGCTGGTCACGCCCCGGCCCGGCGTCTACGTGTCGCGGGTATCCTTTGACGGAACAACCTATACCGGCGTCACCAACGTCGGCCCCCGGCCCACCTTTCAGGCGCCGGAGGTCCGCAGCGAGACCTACATCCTGGATTTCGACGGCGACCTCTACGGCCATACCGTGGAAACCGCCCTGCTGCGATACCTCCGCCCGGTCATGACCTTCCCCACCCCCGCCGCCCTGCAGGCCCAGATCGCCCGGGACATACAGGCGGCCCGGTCTCTGTAGCACGGAGCCTCAGCTCCGTCCTGGACATCCGTTCAAAGACGCTGCTGAGGCAGCGTGCTACGGGTGGTCTTTGTAGCGCGGAGCCTCAGCTCCGTCCCGGACGTCCGTTCAAAGACGCTGCTGAGGCAGCGTGCTACGGGCGGTCTTTGTAGCACGGAGCCTCAGCTCCGTCATCGAAACTACAGGTTACATCTTGAAATAACGATATTTCTTTCTTTTTATGGAAGAATATAATCAGGTGCCATAAAGAATGTTTTTGCCAAAAGACGCTGCTGAGGCAGCGTGCTACGGGGTTTCCCATTTTTTTACATTCCTTAAGAAAGGGCGGCTTTTGCCGTAACAGGTAAGATATATGGTTCAATACGAAGAATTGCGACTGGCCCTGCTGGAGCAGGAAAAGCCCCTGAAGGAGCTTTACGAATCCCTGGGCATTGAAGCGGTCAAGGAAGAAATCGAAAAATTAGAGGAACAGACCGCCTCCGAGGGCTTCTGGAACGACGTGGCCGCCGCCAACGCCGTCAACACCAAGCTGGCGGGCCTGAAAAACCGCCTGAAGCGCTACGAGGACTTAAAGGCGGATTACGAAGATACCCTCACCCTCATTGAAATGTGCAACGAGGAGGAGGACGACTCCATGGTGGAGGAGTGCAAGGAGGGCGTGGACCGGGTGAAGGCCACGGTGGACCAGCTGACGCTGGAAACCCTGCTCACCGGCCAGTACGACAGCAAAAACGCCATCCTCACCTTCCATGCGGGGGCGGGCGGCACCGAAGCCCAGGACTGGGCCATGATGCTGTTCCGCATGTACCACCGCTGGGGCGAGCGCCACGGCTTCAAAACCACCACGGTGGACTATCTGGAGGGCGACGAGGCCGGCATCAAATCCGCCGTCATCATGGTGGAGGGCGAAAACGCCTTCGGCTTCCTGAAAAGCGAAATGGGCATCCACCGGCTGGTGCGCGTGTCCCCCTTCGACGCCTCCGGCCGTCGGCACACCTCCTTCGCCTCGCTGGAGGTCATGCCGGAGATCGACGACTCCATTCAGGTGGATATCCGCCCCGAGGACATCAAAATGGACGTGTACCGGGCCAGCGGCGCGGGCGGCCAGAAGGTCAACAAGACCTCCTCCGCCGTGCGTCTCACCCACATCCCCACGGGCATCGTGGTCTCCTGCCAGGTGGAGCGCAGCCAGTACCAGAACCGGGACGTGGCCATGACCATGCTGAAATCCAAGCTCATCGAGATCAAGGAGCGGGAGCACCTGGATACCATCAACGATATCAAGGGCGACCAGAAGGAGATCGGCTGGGGCAGCCAGATCCGCTCCTACGTGTTCATGCCCTACACGCTGGTAAAGGACCACCGCACGGGCTATGAAAACGGCAACGTCAACGCCGTGATGGACGGCGACCTGGACGGCTTCATTAACGCCTACCTGAAAATGCAGTCGCTGGAAAAGCTGGAAAACGACACCAACGGGTGAGCCCGTTTTGTGTGTCTGGACAAAGGGGATTTATCGGGAGCGTCTGCGGTAGCGCGGCACCTCAGTGCCGCTATTCACAAAAGTTACATTGAAAGACCAAAAAACGACTGAACCTTTGTGTTTCCGGAGTTGCCGTCATTTTTATTGTTTAATCAGTTTGTTTTGGCCACGAGCGGCACTGAGGTGCCGCGCTACCTGCTTACCTCAACAACCCCCAATTCTCATCGCCGCGCCGGTGGGATTCCCGGGAAGCGAAATATTTGATACGCTTCTGCCTGTGCGCGCCGCGTAACAGCCAAAAGGCCGCGGAAACGTCGAAATGTGAAGCAAACGCCTTAATTTATCCGTTGTTTGTTCATTTAATTTACAAATTATTCACAATTCCGCACTCTGTATTCCAACACCCTTGGCTATAATAAGGGCTGTAAGGAAGACCTAACACCGCTTCCGCACAAAACATGATTCATCCTTTTATTTATTTTCTCTTCCCCAAAGGAAAGTCCGGTTCGCCGGGCTTTTCCTTTTTTTACGGTTTTTTTGCGGAGGATGGATTTCAATATGGTATTGTGAAAAAGAACGGTTGCGGGCGGTCATTGCCCGCCCCTACAAGCGCCCCGTCCCCCCTTTTGTCTTTCACGGACGCCCGGGATCTGCCTGGCGTCCGGCTCCGCGTCCCTTTTCCCTCACGGTCCGTCCGTCCAGCCAAAAGGCGTCGCCGTTTTCCGCCACCCAGTCCCGCATGGTCCGCGCGTTCACCTGGGCGTGCAGGGCCAGGTCGTTCAGGGCCGCCGCGCCGCCCCGCTGGCACGCGGCGAAGGCCTCCGTCAGCTTTTGTTGGCGCAGCTGCGGGGTGGAGCGTCTGCCGGTCCCCTCCCCGCAGGGGGCCGCTTCCTTCAGCAACCCCTCCTCATCCGGCCGGTGCAGGGGGTATTCGTACCAGAAATACCGGGGCGGGATAGGGGGAAACTCCCGCAGCGATGCCTCCAGCCGCCAGCCGGTAGCGCCGGGCTTTGCCAGCGCCCGCTGGCGCTCGTCCGGGTCCAGCTCGATCACGTCCAGCTGCGCGTCCGGGTCCCGGGCGAACACGCCGGAACCGGAGGCCCTGTCCGCCGCCTTTTTGCCGGCCTGGGCCCCTTTGCTGTGGTGGTGGCAGAAAATGACGCTGCTGCCGGTCTGCGCGCAGACGCGGTCGAACTGGTTGCCTAGCCGCGCCATCTCCGCGGCGCTGTTCTCGTCGCCTGTCAGCACCTTGTAGACGGGGTCCACCACCACCGCGTCGCAGGGGAACTGGTTCACCCGCCGGATCAGCGGCCACGTCAGCTGGTCCATGGGCAGCGAGTGGCCCCGCAGGTTCCAGATGACAATGTTGCCCATGTGGTCCGGCGGAACGCCCAGCGCCTTGTAGATGGCCAAAAACCGCCGGATGGCGCTGGTGGGGTCGATCTCCAGATTCACGTACATCACCCGCCCCCTTTGGCAGGGGAAACCCAGCCAGGGCAGCCCCTCCGCGATGGCCACGCACAGCTCCATCAGCAAAAAGGACTTGCCCGCCTTGGAGGGGCCTGACAGCAGCATTTTGTGCCCCTTGCGCAGCAGGCCGCCGATCAGCGCCTCCGGCGGCTCCGGCGGGGCGTCCCGGTAGCGGTCCAGCGTTTCGGTGTAGGGCAGGCCGTCGTAGTCGCATTCCTCCTGCTCCCGCTGCCACAGGGCGGCGCGGCGCAGGTCCTCCGCCGCCGCCTCGGCGTACAGGGCGTCCTCCCGGGCGGAGCGCTCCGAAAGGGAAAGTTTCCGTTCCTCCTCCGGCTCCGCCGCCCCGCGCGGGGCCTCGTTCGGCGGCAGCCGCCCCGCCAGCTGGGCCAGGTGGACGATATAGCGGCCGTCCAGGCCGCATTTTTCCGGGTCCAGCCGGTGCCAGTGCGCTTCGCACAGGCCGGGCCGGTAGCGCCTGTCCCCGCGGGCCCACTGCTCCCAGACCGAGCAGGGAAGCCCCTCCTTTTTCAGCACGTGGCCCACCCAAAAAAACGCGTCGTTGTCGACGGTCTCCACCGGCAGCGCCGCCAGCGCCTCCAATATCCGTTCCTGCTTCATTCTCCGCGGCCTCCTTTCAATGGCGGTAACAGGATAGCACATTTCCCGTTCCCTCGCGTCCGATTTGCACCCGAAAATCAAAACTTGCACATAACATATGTAAATTGTATATTTTTTGTTTCAGGCGCGGAGGGGGAGGCCGGAGAGCGCAGCGGTGGGGGAGGGGGAACGCCGGGGGGGAAATATATATATTTTCCCCCCCCGGCCTTCCCCTGCCCCCCAGCGGACCGGCAAGCGAAGGCCGGGAGGAGTCGGAAGTCGGAAGTCGCTCAACTCTCCCACTTCAACAAAGAGGGATTTGGCGAGATATTGGGACGGCGCGCCGCAGGCGTATAATGGTAGCGCGGCTGCCCAC
>CAMJYF010000020.1 GCA_946409885.1 uncultured Clostridia bacterium
GATGACCTCCCCGTTTTTGTTCAGCACCCACACCTCGGCCACGTCGAATACGCGGAAAACTTTCGCGATAACGACGTGGCCGAGGTGTGGGTGCTGAACAAAAACGGGGAGGTCATCGTCACCTCCACCGGCTTCCTGTCCGACAGCAGCGCCGCGCCGGAATACGCCTCCGCGCTGGAATCCACCTCCGGCCGCGCCTTCTGGAAAGGGCCGCTGCCCTCCGGGGAAAAGATCATGGCCATGACGGCGCTGCTGCCGCTGACCAACGGCAAAAGCAACGGGGCCGTGCGGTACATGATCTCGCTGGAACTGGTGGACCGGCAGATCGTGAAGCTGTCGATGGTTTCCACCTGCATCTGCCTGTTCGCCATCATTCTGGTGCTGATCTCCGGCATGTTTTTCATCCGGTCCATCGTGGTGCCCGTCAAGCAGCTGAACGAGGCGGCCCGCAGTATCGCGGCGGGCAATTTCTCCCAGCGGGTAGCGGTGCCTTCCGGTTCCGACGAGCTGGCGGAGCTTTCCGAATCCATCAACTATATGACGGCGGAGATCGACAAGACCACCCAGATGAAAAACGATTTCATCTCCACCGTATCCCATGAGCTGCGCACGCCGCTCACCGCCATCAAGGGCTGGGCGGAAACGCTGCTGTCCCTGCGCGAGCAGCAGGATCCCTCCGTCAAAGAGGGCCTGCGGGTGATCGTCAGCGAGGCGGACCACCTGTACGCGCTGGTGGAGGACCTGCTGGATTTCTCCCGGATCGAAAGCGGGCGCATGACGCTGCATCTGGAGCGGATCGACGTGCTGGCGGAGCTGGACGAAACCGTCTTTGCCTTGCGCGACCGCGCCAACCGGCGGGGGGTGGATATCGTCTATACCTCTCCCGAGGGGGCCGCGGTGATGAACGCGGACCCGGACCGGATCAAGCAGGTTTTCGTCAACGTGCTGGATAACGCCATCAAGTACACACCGGAGGGCGGCCGCATCACCGTCGCCGCGGAGATGACGGCGAAAACGCTGCGCATCCGCGTGACGGATACCGGCTGCGGTATCGCGCCGGAGGATCTGCCCCACGTAAAGGAAAAGTTTTATAAAGCGAATATCTCGGTCAAGGGCTCGGGCATCGGCCTGGCCGTCTGCGAGGAGATCGTCAATCTCCACAAGGGGAGCATTCAGATAGAAAGCACACTCGGCGAGGGGACGCAGGTCACCGTTACGCTGCCCCTGTGCGGTGCCGAGAGAAAGGAACCGTAAATGTCCGATAAAAAAAAGAAACAACCAATCACCTCCGTGGGGGGACAGGCGCTGATCGAGGGCGTGATGATGAACGGCCCCGAGGGCGTGGTGCTGTCCGTCCGCCAGCAGGATGGCGGCATTGTCACGGAGCGGCAGGATTACAAGCACGCCCGCGATAAATACAAGGCCCTGGGCTGGCCGCTGATCCGCGGCGTGGTCAACTTTGTGGAATCCATGATCATCGGCTACAAAAGCCTGATGCGGTCGGCGGAGCTGTCCGGCCAGCTGGAGGCGGAGGATTCCACCGAGAACATGGGCAAGGTGGACCGCTGGCTCAACGACCATATGGGCCCCAAAATGTTCGCCGTCATCAGCACAGTGGCGTCCGTGCTGTCGATCGCGCTGGCCTTCGGCCTGTTCATGTTTCTGCCGGCCTGGCTGGTGGATCTGGTGGACGGCAAGCTGCTGCACGACGCGCTGGCCTCCTACCACCCCTTCTTTGAGGGCATCATCCGCCTGGTCATCATGGTGGCGTATATGTTCGCCATCTCCCGCATGAAGGATATCAAGCGCGTGTTCATGTACCACGGCGCGGAGCATAAATCCATCTGCTGCTTTGAAAAAGGCCTGCCCCTTACCGTGGAAAACGTGCGGGGCTGCCGCCGCTTCCATCCCCGCTGCGGTACCAGCTTCATTTTTGTCGTCATTATCATCAGTATTCTGGTGTCCTCGCTGGTGGTGCTGGTCTTCCCGGCCCTGAACGAAACTTCCAACCGCCTGTGGTGGATGGTCTGCAAAATCTTCGTGGTGCTGCCCGTGGTCACGGCCATCAGCTACGAGTTCATCCGCTACGCGGGCAGACACGACAACATCCTCACCAAGATTCTCTCCGCCCCGGGGCTGTGGATGCAGCGCATCACCACCTCGGAGCCCACGGACGATATGATGGAGGTGGCCATCGCTTCCATCATCGCGGTGCTGCCCGGTCAAAAGGACCCCAACGCGACGGCCGCGGGGGAAGCGCCCGCCGCCGCGCCGTGACGCTGCGGGAGCTGATCCGCGCCGGAGCAGAGTATCTGACGGAAAACGGCGTGGAGGACGCGGCCTTCGACGCCCGTCAGCTGGCCATGTTCCTGTTCTCATTGAATGGAACCGCACTGCTTCTGCAGGGGGACAGGACCGTTTCCCCGGAGGAGCAGGCGGCGTACCGGGCGCTGCTGGAACGCCGCGCGGCGGGGGAGCCGCTGCAGTATCTCCTGGGCCAATGGGAGTTCTGCGGGGAACCCTTCTTCGTCGGCCCCGGGGTGCTGATCCCCCGGCCGGAGACGGAACAGCTGGCGCAGTGGTGCATAGAAACCGTCAGGGACCGTGGATTGAAATGCGTTTACGACCTCTGCGCGGGCACCGGCTGCATCGGCCTGACCGTCGCAAAGTCCTGCCCCGCCGCGCGGGTATACCTGCTGGAGCTTTATGACGGCGCGCTTGCGTATCTGAAACAGAACGAGGCGGCCTTCGCGCTGCCCAATACGGCCGTGATACAGGCGGACGTGCTGCGCGGTCTGCCGCAGGGGCTTCCCGCCCCGGACCTGATCGTCTCCAACCCGCCGTATATCCGGGCGGAGGAGATCCCCGGCCTGCAAAAGGAGGTCGGCTTTGAACCGGTCGCCGCGCTGGACGGCGGCGGGGACGGATACGTCTTCTACCGCGCCATCGCGGAACAGTGGCTGCCGCTGCTGCCCAAGGGAGGTTTCGCCGCGGTGGAGTGCGGCGAGGGCCAGCCGGAAACGGTGGCGGAGCTGTTCGGCCCGACGCTGGAATGCGCTGTGGAAAAAGATCTGTATGGCGTTCCGCGTTTTGTGACCGGCGCCAGACTGTAATATTATTCGGAGGTACTCATGCTTTCTTATCTGTTCGGTGTGATCTCGGGACAGTACGAGATCAAAGACGTGATCCTGGAGCTGTGCGTGCTGGCGTTCGTGTGGGCCTGCTGCCTGCCGGTGCATGAGAGCGCCCACGCCTGGATGGCGGATAAGCTGGGCGACCCCACGGGGCGGCTCAGCGGACGCATCACCCTCAACCCCATGGCGCACCTGTCCCTGACAGGCACGCTGATGATGCTGGTGTTCGGCTTCGGTTACGCCAAGCCCGTGCCCGTCAACATCCGCAACTTCAAAAAGCGGAAGCAGTATTTCGCGCTGACGGCGGCCGCCGGTCCCATCTCCAACCTGCTGCTGGCGGTGGTTTTTACCGTCTTTTCCAATATCGCTTATTTTCTGCTGGCAAAAAACGGGGAAACGACCGCGCTGGTGGCGGCCTATCAGTTCTTTGCCGGCGTGGCCTACGTCAACGTGGCGCTGGCGGTGTTCAACCTGATCCCGTTCCCGCCGCTGGACGGCTCCCGCCTCATCTCCATGGTGCTGCCGGACGATCTCTATTACAAGCTGCTCTCCTATGAGCGCTATACCATGTACGCGCTGTTCGCGCTGATCTTCCTGTTCAACCGCATCGGCTTTTCCCCCATCGGCTGGCTGACGTCGCTGGTGTACAACGGCATCGATAAGCTGGTCGGCCTGCCCTTTGAACTGCTGCTATGAACCCTGCGCCCAGCTATAAGATCAAGGACTTCGAGGGTCCCATGGACCTGCTGCTGTACCTGATCACCAAGCACAAACTGAATATCTACGATATCCCCATCGTGGAGCTGGTGGAGCAGTACACCGCCTATATCCGCGAAATGAAAGAGGCGGATATGGACGTGGCCAGCGAGTTTCTGGAGATGGCGGCGCGTCTGGTGCATATCAAGACCATCTCGCTGCTGCCGGTCCACGAGGAAGGGGAGCAGCTGCGCCGGGAGCTGTCCGGCGAGCTGATCGAGTACGCGGAATGCAAGCGGGTGGCGCAGGAGCTGTCCCAGCGCACCCAGGGCTTCAACGCCTACTCCCGCCCCATGCAGCCCTTTAAAGCCGATATGACGTACACCCGCGTCCACGACCCGCTGGAGCTGCTGAACGCCTATATGCGGGTGGTGGGCAAACGGCTGCGGAAGATCCCGCCGCCCCTGGACGCCTTCCGCACCATCGTGGCCAAAAAGATCGTATCGGTCTCCCATAAGATCAGCGCCATCGTCACCCGTCTGACGCAGGTAAAAAAACAACGGCTGACGGAGATCTACCGGCAGTCGGAAAGCCGCTCCGATCTGGTGGCCGCCTTTTTGGCGGTGCTGGAGCTGGCCAAGACCAACCACGTGTATCTGGAGGGCGAGGGCGACGAGATGACGGTCGAGCTCATAAAGATCCCGGAAGGAGAGCTTGATTTTGACTGAAAACGCTATAAATATGAAAAGCACGGTGGAGGCGATCATCTTTGCCTCCGGCGAGCCCATCGACCGGCTGCGGCTGATCGAGGTGCTCGGCTGTACGCCGGAACGGCTGGACGCGCTGATCAATGAGATAAAAGACGACTATGACGAGCGCGGCAGCGCGGTGGAGCTGCTGTGCCTCGGTTCCCAGGTGCAGTTCGCCACCCGTCCCGCCTTTGCGGAGGCGGTGCGCAGCGTGCTGGACCTGAAGCGCAACCAGCCCCTTTCCCCCGCCGCCTTTGAGGTGCTGGCCATCGTGGCCTACAACCAGCCGGTGACGCGCTCCTTCATCGAGCAGGTGCGCGGCGTGGATTGCGGCGGCGTGCTGAACACCCTTTGCCAGCGGGGGCTGGTGGAGGAGTGCGGCAGGCTGGACCTGCCCGGCCGCCCCCTGATCTACTGTACCACCGCGGAGTTCTTAAAGTGCTTTTGTATGTCCACACTGGCGGAGCTGCCGGAGATCCCCGATACCAAAGCGGCTGCCGCCGCGCTGGAAAACATCCGGAAGGACGACGGCGTAACCCCCGGCCAGATGTCGATATTATAACCCCGTAGCACGGAGCCTCAGCTCCGTCAATTCCCCCGTAGCACGGAGCCTCAGCTCCGTCGATCCCCATATGATAAAACGGAGGTGTGGCTGTGATCGTTCTGAAAATCATCGGCTGGGTGCTGCTTGGTATCCTGGCACTGGTCCTGCTGGTGCTGTGCATCCGCATCCGCATCGCGGTGGAATATTCGGACGACAATACCAACGTGCGGCTGGAATGGCTGTTCCTGAACCTGCCGCTCTATCCCCGTCCGGCAAAGGAGCCGAAAGAACCGAAGCCGCCCAAACAAAAAGCAAAGAAAAAGGCCGAAGCGCCGGCGTCTTCCCCCACGGCGGAGGAACCGCCCGCGCCTGAAGGTCCTTCCAGCGAAGCGGCCCAGGAACCGCAGACGCAGCAGCCCCCCGTCGGGGAATCGCAGACGCCCCCCGTGGAAGAAGGCGCGCCCGCCCCGGAAGAGGGCAAGCCCGCCGAAAAAAAGGAGAGCCTGCTGCACGTCCTCTACCGCACCCACGGGGTGGACGGCATTCTGGAGCTCGTCCGCCGGGTGTTCTCCTACCTGGGCTCCTTCTTCGGCGATATGATGAAGGCGCTGGTGATCGAGGAGCTGTACCTGGATATCGGCTGCACCAAAAAGGACGCGGCCGCCACCGCCATCTATTACGGCGAGGTCTGCGCCGCCCTTTACCCCATGCTGGGGGCGCTGGCTGCCAAATGCAAGGTCAAAAAATACGATATCAACGTCTATCCGGATTATCTGGCGCGGTTCAGCCGGGCCTCGTTCTTCGTCAAATTCCACGTCTATCCCATCTACGTCACGGGCATTACCGTCCTTCTGGTATGCAGAATGGTTTTTAAGGTAGCGCTCAGAACGCTGATTAAAATTTTTCTGCCGAAAAAAGAGAAAAAGGCAGAAAAAGATATAAAAATAACAGAAAAGGAAGATGAATCCCATGAAGGAGCAGTCAGCAGCAGGAATCCTGTCCACGACGATCGAGAAAGTGCGTCAGCTGGTTGACGTCAGTACCATTGTCGGCGAGCCCATCGTCCTGTCGGACGATATCACCGTCATCCCCGTTTCCAAGGTCACCTACGGCTTCGCCTCCGGCGGGTCCGATTTCCCGTCCAAAAACAACACCCAGCTCTTCGGCGGAGGCGGCGGCGCGGGCATTACCATCAATCCCGTGGCGTTCCTTGTGCTGAAAAACGGCGAAGTGACCCTGAAGCACATCACCGCCAACGACAACGCGGCGGAGCGCATCGTCAACATGGTGCCCGACGTGATCGACAAGGTCACCGAAGTGGTGGGCAAGGTTAAGCCCTCAAAGGAATAAGAATGAAGCAGGAGACAATCAGGCTTCAGAAATTTCTGGCGGACAGCGGCGTCGCCTCGCGGCGCAAATCAGAGGAGCTGATCGCCGACGGCAAGGTGCGCGTCAACGGCCGTGTGGCGCAGATCGGCGACAAGGTGGATCCCCGTCACGACGACGTCTCCGTCAGCGGGCGGAAGATCGCGCGGGAGAACAACTACGTCTACCTGGCGCTGAACAAGCCCCGGGGTTACGTCACCACCATGAGCGACGAAATGGACCGCAGATGCGTGGCGGAGCTGGTGGCGGACGTGGGCAAGCGCGTCTACCCCGTGGGGCGGCTGGACCGGGATTCGGAGGGGCTGCTGCTGTTTACCAACGACGGCGAGTTCGCCAACGCCATGACGCACCCCTCCCGCCATATCTCCAAAACCTACCGGGTCAGCGTGCGGCCGAAGATCACGGAGGACCAGCTGACCGTGCTGACCTCCTCCCTGATGATCGACGGCAGAAAGACGCTGCCGGCGGACGTGCGGATCGTCAGCAGCGAGGCGGATAAATCCGTGCTGGAGATCGTCCTTTACGAGGGACGCAACCGGCAGATCCGCCGCCTGTGCGAGGAGGCGGGGCTGGAGACCGTGCGCCTGAAGCGCATCGCCATCGGCCAGCTGAAGCTTTCGGGGCTGAAGGTGGGCGAATACCGCAGCCTGACCCACGACGAGGTCAGCCTGCTGAAGCGCCAGTCCGGCAATTTCTGAGGCAGTAAGGTGAATCGCAAATGATTAGAAGTATGACAGGCTACGGCCGGGCGGTGGAAACCGTGGAGGGCATGACCGTCACCGTAGAGATCAAAAGCGTCAACCATCGCTTTTTTGAGTTCTCCCCCAAGGTATACCGGGCGTATTCCTTTCTGGAGGACAAACTGAAAACCTATCTCCAGCAGTATATCGCCCGCGGCAAGGTGGATTGCTTCGTGCAGATCGAAACCGACGCGGACGACGAAAGCACCGTGGAGATCAACCACTCCCTGGCGGCGGGGTACATGAAGGCCGTGCAGGAGCTGTGCGACAAATACGGGCTGGAACGGAGCAACTCCGTGGAGCTGCTCACCTCCCACCCGGATATCTTTACCGTCCGCAAGACCCCCGCGGACGAGGAGGCCGTCTGGAACAAGGTGCGCCCGGCCGTGGAAAGCGCCGTAAAGGCGTTCCTGGCCATGCGCGAGACGGAGGGGCAAAAGCTGAAGGAGGACGTGCTCTCCCGGGCGGACAGCATCCTGGAGGCCGTCTCGTTCATCGAGGCCCGCTCCCCGGAGACGGTAAAGCTGTACAACGAAAAGCTGAAGGCCCGCATCCGGGAGCTGCTGGAGGACGCCCCGGTGGACGAGCAGCGCCTGCTGACGGAGGCGGCCATCTTCGCGGATAAGATCGCGGTGGCGGAGGAGACCGTGCGCCTGCGCAGCCACATCGATCAGCTGCGCGCCATGTTCGCCTCCGGCGAGCCCATCGGGCGCAAGCTGGATTTCCTCATCCAGGAGATCAACCGGGAGGCGAACACCATCGGCTCCAAGGGCTCCGATATCGAAATGGCCCGCAAGGTGATCGATATCAAGGCGGAGGTGGAAAAGATCCGCGAGCAGATCCAGAATATCGAATAAGGACAGCGGCGCGATGAAATTGATCAATATCGGCTTCGGCAATTTTATCAACGCGGACCGGGTAGTGGCGGCGGTGTCGCCGGATTCCGCTCCCGTCCGCCGCATGGTGCAGAACGCGAAGGAGAACGGTCGGCTGATCGACGTGACCCAGGGCCGCAAGACCCTGTCCGTCATTATCACGGACAGCGAGCACGTGGTGCTTTCGTACTTAAAGCTGGAAAAGCTGGGCGAACGGTTCTCGGAGGAAACAGAGGCCGAACCGGAGGTGTAGTACATCATTATGAAACAAGGCGGTATCTATATTCTTTCCGGCCCGTCGGGCTGCGGGAAGAATACCGTTTACGAAGGGCTGCGGGCCCTTGACCCGGATATCGTGCAGACGGTATCCGCCACCACGCGCAAGCCGCGGCTGGGGGAACGCAACGGTGTGGATTACTTCTTCCTCACCGGGCCGGAATTCAAGCAGCGCATCGACGACGGCGAGTTCGTGGAATACGTGACCTACGGCGGCAACTGCTACGGCACCCTCAAAAGCGAGGTGCGGCGGCTGACCGACCTGGGCAAGACCGTGGTGCTGGTGATCGAGGTGCGGGGCGCGCTGAATATCAAGCGGATGTTCCCGCAGGCGGTTGCCATCTTTATCGAGCCCCCCTCCATGGAGGAGCTGATCCGCCGGATCAACAAGCGCGGCGACAACAACGACGCCGAGATCGAGCTGCGGATGAACATCGCGAAGGAGGAAATGACCTTCCGCGACAAATATGACTACCGCGTCGTCAACGACGACCTGGATACCTGTATCAAAGACATCTATCAGATCATGCAAAAGGAGAGCGATCAACATGATTAACATCGATTTAAAACCGCTGCTCAAGGGCGGCATCAGCAGATATTCCCTGGTGGTGGCCGTGGCCAAGCGTTCCCGCCAGATCGCGGACGAGGCCAAGGAGAATGGCGAGATCTTAGTGGAAAAGCCCGTCAGCCTGGCCATTGACGATTTCCTTGAGGATAAGTATTCCATCAGGGAATCCGACGAGATCAGCAATTATTGATGGAACCGGCCAACGCCGGCCTGATCGCCGCCGTGGGGGTGGAAAAATGCGCCCTCTCCTTTGACCGCCTGTTCAGCTATGCCGTACCGGAAGCGCTGGCGGACGCGGTGGAGGCGGGGGTGCGCGTGCTGGTCCCCTTCGGCGCGGGCAACGCCAAACGGCAGGGCTTCGTTTTCTCCGTCCGCCCGGCGGGGGAGGAGGACGACCTGCCGTCGCTGAAGTCCGTTGTATCGGTCATCGACGCCGAGCCGCTGCTGAACGCGGAGCTGCTTTCGGTGGCGGAATTTATACACGAGCGGTGCTTCTGTTCCTGGTTCGAGGCCGCCAAGGCCCCGGTGCCGGGCGGCATCTGCGCCGGCACGGAAAAGGTCTACGCCGCGGCGGAAAACGTCCCGGCGGCGCGTCTGGCGGCCCTTTCCCCGGCGGACCGGGCCATCGTGGACTATCTGACCCACAGGGGCGCCGCTGTCCGGCGGTCGTTCCTGAAAAAGAAATTTGCCCTCTCCCCGGAGGATCCGGCGCTCATCCGCCTGACCCGCCGCGGCTTTTTAACGGAGGACGCGGACGTGTTCGCGGGGGTGGGGGAGCTTTCCGTCTCCCGTGTGGCGCTGGCCGGTCCCTACGAAGCGGAGGCCTTTACCGAACGGCAGAACGACGTGCTGTCCCTTTTATCGGAGCTGGGCCCTCTTACCGCCGCGGAGCTGCGCTATTATACCGGCGTCAGCGCCTCTGTCATCCAGACGCTGTTGAAAAAAGGCGTGTGCCGCGTGGAGGAGGAGACCGTTCAGCGGACGCCGCGCATCGGCTACGACAGCGGCCCCTTCCGCAAGCCGGTTTTATCGGAGGAGCAGACGGCGGCCTTCAACGTGCTGTGGGAGGCCTACCGGCGCGGGGAAAAGAAGACCGCGCTGTTGTTCGGCGTCACCGGCAGCGGCAAAACCAACGTGTATCTGGAACTGATCGACCGGGTGCTGGAGGACGGGCGGAACGTCATCGTGCTGGTGCCGGAGATCGCCCTCACCCCCCAGACCTTTTCGCTGTTTCGCGCCCGCTACGGCGAACGCATCGCCGTGCTGCACAGCGGCCTTTCCCCCGGGGAACGCCGCGACGAGTGGAAGCGCATCCGGCAGGGGCAGGCGCGCGTGGTCATCGGCACGCGCAGCGCCGTGTTCGCGCCGCTGGGCAACCTGGGCCTTGTGATCGTGGACGAGGAGCAGGAGCATACCTACAAATCGGAAAGCGCCCCCCGGTACAACGCCAAAGAGGTGGCCCGCTTTCGCTGCGGTTACCACGGCGGCCTGCTGGTGCTGGCCTCCGCCACGCCGCTGGTGGAGGATTACGCCCGGGCGCTGAACGGCAATTACCTGCTGGCGCGGCTGACAAAGCGCTACGGCGACGCCTGCCTGCCGCGGGTGATGACCGTGGATATGACGGACCGCACCCTGCTGGACCGCTGGCTCTCCCTCAGCCGACCGCTGACGGAGGAGATCGGCAAAAACCTGGCGGCGGGCGAGCAGACCATCCTGCTGGTCAACCGGCGGGGCTACAACACCTTTGTGGTGTGCGCCGAGTGCAAAAAGGTGCTTACCTGCCCCCGGTGCAGCATCTCCCTTACCTATCACGCCGCCAACAACCGGCTGATGTGCCACTACTGCGGCTATTCGGTCCCCTACAAAGATACCTGCCCCGACTGCGGCGCGCGGAACATCCGCTCCGCCGGCACGGGCACGCAGAAGATCGAGCAGGAGCTGAAGCTGCATTTTCCCCAGGCCCGCGTCCTGCGGATGGACGCCGATACCACCACCGCCAAGAACGCCCACGACCGCATGCTCACCGCCTTCGGCAACGGGGAGTACGATATTCTGCTGGGCACGCAGATGGTGGCCAAGGGGCTGGATTTCCCCCGGGTGACGCTGGTGGGCATCACCTCCGCCGACCGGGAGCTGTACAACGACGATTTCCGCTGCACCGAACGGACCTTCGACCTGATCACCCAGGTGGTGGGCCGGGCCGGGCGGGGCGAACGGAAGGGACGGGCGGTCATCCAGACCGTCACCCCGGATAACGACGTGATCGCCACCGCCTCCCGGCAGGACTATGAAAGGTACTACAACACGGAGATCATGATCCGCAAGGCCATGATCTACCCGCCCTACTGCGACCTGTGCCTCATCGGTTTTTCCGGCGAGCAGAAGCAACTGGTGGCGGATTGCGCGGCGGCGTTTTTAGAGGATTTCCGGCGGCGCAACGCGGAGGACTACCCGGACGTGAAGACCGTGGTGCTGGGGCCGCTGGCCCCCAAGGTCTCCAAGGTGAACGACCGCTACCGCCAGCGCGTGATCATCAAAACGAAAAACACGGCGCGGTTCCGCCGCTTCGTCCGCGAGGTGATGGAGCGGATCTTCGCCGATAAAAACTATAAAACCGTTACCGTTTTCGCGGATATGAATCCCGAAAATATGAACTGATCGGAGCTGAATATGGCTATCAGAAAAATCAGAGTGGACGACGACCCCATTCTCAGAAAAAAAAGCAGACCCGTTACGGATTTTGACGAAAAACTGTGTACCCTGCTGGACGATATGAAGGAGACGCTCTCCCGGGCGGAGGGCATCGGCCTGGCGGCGGTGCAGGTGGGCGTTCTCAGGCGCGTGGTGATCGTGGATTACGACGGCCGTTACCTGGAGCTCATCAACCCCGAGATCACCCAGTCGGAG
>CAMJYF010000021.1 GCA_946409885.1 uncultured Clostridia bacterium
TGTAGCGCGGATCAATGATCCGCCCGCAACGCGATTCCGATTTTTGAACGTTTGTTACGGTTTTGCGTTCATTAAACAGCAACTTCTACCCCCGAACCGCCTTCGGCGGGGCGGATCATTGATCCGCGCTACGGGGTCCGCGTCATCTCGACAAATCCCCCTATCCTGTCACCCGTACCGCAAAAGAATCCCTGCTGATTAAGCTTATTTTTAGCTGCTTGGTATATTATAGAAAAAAAACAAAAGAACGGAGATCCTATTTATGGCTAACAGAATCATTCTCAACCCCATTTCCTTCCACGGCAAGGGCGCCATCAACGAGATCGTCACCATTGCCAAAGAGCAGGGCTTTGCCCATGTGTTCGTCTGCTCCGACCCCGATCTGGTGAAATTCGGCGTGACCGCCAAAATCACCGATCTGCTGGACGCGGCCGCCATCCCCTACACCGTCTATTCCGGCATCAAGCCCAACCCCACCATTGAAAACGTCAAGGAAGGTGTAGAAGCCTTCAAGGCCTGCGGCGCGGATGCCATCATCACCATCGGCGGCGGCTCCTCCATGGATACGGCCAAGGCCATCGGCATCATCATCAACAACCCCGAGTTCGCCGACGTGCGTTCGCTGGAGGGCGTTGCCCCCACCAAAAAGCACGCGGTGCCCACCATCGCCGTTCCCACCACCGCCGGCACCGCCGCGGAGGTCACCATCAACTACGTGATCACCGACGTGGAAAAAGAGCGCAAGTTCGTCTGCGTGGACGCCAACGACATCCCGGAATGGGCCATCGTGGATCCCGACATGATGTCCTCCATGCCCAAGGGCCTGACCGCCGCCACCGGCATGGACGCCCTTACCCACGCCATTGAAGGCTACACCACCAAGGGTGCCTGGGAGATGACCGATATGTTCCATCTGGAGGCCATCCGCCTGATCGCCAAGCACCTGCGCGGCGCGGTGGAAAACAAGCCGGAGGACCGCGAGGGCATGGCCCTGGCCCAGTATGTGGCCGGCATGGGCTTCTCCAACGTGGGTCTGGGCATCGCCCATTCCATCGCCCATACCCTCGGCGCCCACTACGATACGCCTCACGGCGTGGCCTGCGCCATGATGCTGCCCATCGTGATGGAGTACAACCAGGAATGCACCGGCGAAAAATACCGCGAGATCGCCCGCGTGATGGGCGTGAAGGGCGTTGACGACATGACCGTGGACGAGTACCGCAAGGCCGCCGTGGACGCCGTCAAGCAGCTGGCCGCGGACGTGGGCATCCCCGCCAAGAACGAAAAGGTCCGCGAGGAGGATCTGGATCAGCTGGCCGCCGACGCTTATGCCGACGCCTGCCGCCCCGGCAACCCCCGCGACACCAGCGTGGAAGAGCTGAAGGAGCTTTACAGAAAGATCATGTAACGACGGTGGGCAGTGGGAAGTCGTCAGTCGGAAGTCGGAAGTCTGTACATCATCCGGTCCCTGCCGCCTTTCCCATCCGCCGCTCTGCCAGATCATCAACAATTCCCGGACGGCGCGGACCGTCCGGGAATCTTTTTTCAGGGGCTGTTCTATTTTTCTGCTTTGTGCTATACTGTAGAAAACAAATGACAGAGGTGCGTTATGGGTAAATTTGACAAGGTACTGCTGGCCTCCGATTACGACGGCACGCTGTACGACAGCCGGGGCGTGATCACGGAGGAGGTGCGTCAGGCGATCCGGTATTTTACGGACAACGGCGGGTATTTCACCGTCAGCACCGGCCGGTCAAAGCAGGGCTTTCACGCGTATTCGCCGGATTACATCAACGCGCCGGTGCTGCTGGCCAACGGGGCCATGGCCTACGACTTCGCCGCCGGAAAAACCGTCTTCACCGAAGGCGTGTCCGAACAAGACCGGCGTGTGTTTGAGGCGATCGCCGCCCGCTTTCCGGGGATGTGCGTGGAGTTTTACACGGACGGCTTCCGCTCCTTCGCCCTCTGCCCGGATGAGCGCACCCGGCAGCATTTCGCCGCGCAGGAGATCGTCTGGGAGGAGCTGAAAGACCTGTCCACCCTCCCCTTCCCCGTGATCAAGATCATGATCGGCGCGGGGGAACGCACCTTTGCGGTACAGGATCATCTGCGGGAGCTGGATATGGGCGGCGTGCGCTTTATCCCAAGCGAGGGCAGCTTTATCGAGCTGCACAGCCGCAAAGCGGGCAAGGGCAACGGCCTGCTGCGGCTGGCGGAGGCGCTGGGCGTACCGCGGGAAAACGCCTTTGCCGTGGGGGACGGCTCCAATGACGTGGACATGCTGCAGGCCGCCGCCGTCGGCTTTGTGCCCGCCAACGGCGAACCGCTGGCCCTGGCCGCCGCGGACCGGGTGGTCCGCAGCAACGACAAAGGCGCCGTGGCGAACGTAATTGAGATATTGGACAAAATGTTCTGAGAAAGAGAGAGGACAATTGGAGATTGGCGGGCTGACGCGTCCCCTGTAGGGGCGGGCACCGACCGCCCGTATTCCCCATAAAAAACCACACAACGTCATGCAATCACACACGATCAAACCATACCGGCCGGTATTTCATGGATCTCAATGTGTTAAAAAAACCGATTGCGGGCGGTCGGCGCCCGATTGCGGGCGGTCGGTGCCCGCCCCTACAGAAGGACAGATCCCTTTTCAGAACACAAACCCATTCTGCTTCCGTATCTCATCGCACATCTCCCGCACGGTCAGGGCGGTTTGTTTGGCAAACAGGTAATCCGGATCGGCAAAATCGCGTTTTCCGATCATCCGTTGAAAAAACGCCGCCTCGCCGCTCATCACGTCGTCGCGGCTCAGGCCGGCGGGAACCAGCGCTTCGGTTCCCGCCGGGGTAATAAGGTTTACCCCCGTCAGCTGGGAGACGGATTCCATCTGCAGCGTTCCCCCGTCGCCGATCACTTCGCTGGGGGCGTACTGCTGCCCCACCTTGGACCAGCTCATGCTGACGGAAAGGCCGGGGTAGCGCAGGATGGCGGAGCCCGCCGCGTCCGCGCCGTTGTCAAGAAACACCGCGTCGGACAGGATCGTTTCCGGCTTGCCGAACAGGGCGGCGGCCAGATACAGATTATACACGCCGATATCCATCAGGCTGCCCGCGTGCATGGCCGGGTTGAAGATGTTGGGGTTCTTCCCTGCCAGGTACAGGGGATACTTGGAGGAAAGCTGGCAGAAATCCAGCCGGGCGGTACGCACGCGCCCCAGCTTTTTCACCGCGTCCCTCACCGCCGGGAACGCGGGGGTATGGATCGACATGATGGCCTCCGTATAGACAAGGCCCTTTTCTTCCGCAAGCGTGACCAGCTCCCGCATTTCCACCGCCGTGGTGGCGGCGGGCTTTTCGCAGATCACGTTTTTTCCGGCGTTCAGGAAGTATCTGCTCTGTTCATAGTGGAACCGGTTGGGGCTGGCGATATACACGCCGTCGATGGCCGGGTCGGCGGCCAGCGCCGCCAGATCGGTGTATATCTTTTCCGCGCCGGTCTTTGCGGCAAAAGCCCGGGCCGTCTCCTCGCCGCGTGAATACACGGCGGCATGCTCAATCCCCGGCACGGTTTTGGCCGCGGAGACGAATTTTTCGGTGATCCAGGAGGTTCCGATGGTGGCAAATTTCATTTTCTTCGCTCTTTTCCACTGTTTTTTCTGATATCATATCATATTTTTTGAAAAAAAACACCTCTCCGTATAGACTTTTTTGAAAAAAAAGTATAAAATAGGTTTTTGAGGTGATCACCATGAGCGCGATCAGAGCCTATGACAAAAAGGACCGGGAACGGGTGCGGCAGATCTGCCTGAAAAACGCGGACTGCCTGTACGCGCCGGAGGAAACCAAACAGTATATCCTGCTGATGTACTGCGATTACTACATCGAGCAGGAGCCGGAAAACTGCTTTGTGGCAGTTGACGACGACGACAACGCGGTGGGGTATATCATCTGCGCCGAAAACTACGAGGAATACGCCAAAACCTTCCAGCGGGTCTATCTCCCACAGGCGGACGCCATCAGCCTGAAGCGTTTTGTGGAAGCCCGGCTGGACCTGCTGAGCCATTCCATGTTCAAAAACATCTATCCGGCGCATTTCCATATCGATATCGACGAGGAGCACCAGCGGGAAGGGCTGGGCTCGCTGCTGGTCTCCACGCTGACCGTCCACCTGAAGCACAAGGGCCTCAGCGGTATGATGCTGGTCTGCGGCGCGGATAACCAGCAGGCCATCAATTTTTACAAAAAGAACGGCTTCAAAACCCTGCTGACCACCAAGGTGGGCAGGGCCATGGCGCTGGATTTTGACGCGGAAAGCGCGTAACGGCTTATTTCCCGCCACGGCGGGATAAAATAAACAACAACCATGAACCAACGGAGGTATAAACATGGCAGACAACGTATTGGATCGTTTCAAAGAGAACACGGAAGAGCACGTCGTTGTTGACACCGGCAAAAAGGTCAAGGTGGGCATCATCGGCACCGGCTGGATCGCGGAGGCCCACGTGGCCAACTATCTGCGCTGCCCGGACGTGGAGATCGTGGCCGCGGCGGACCTGATCCCCGGCAAGGCGGAAAAGTTCTGCAAGGCCAACGGCATTGAGGGCGTCCGCCTGTACCCCGATCACAAATCCATGATCGACGCGGAAGAGCTGGACGCGGTCAGCGTTTGCACCTACAACCGCACCCACGCGGAATGCTCCATCTACGCGCTGGAGCACGGCGTCAACGTGCTGCTGGAAAAGCCCATGTGCGTGACGCTGGAAGAGGCCGTTGCCATCTGCAAGGCGGAAAAGGCCAGCGGCAAGATCCTTTCCATCGGCTTCCAGCCCCGTTTTGACGAAAACATGAAGATGCTGAAAAAGGTCGTGGAATCCGGCGAGCTGGGCGACGTGTACTACATCCAGACCGGCGGCGGCCGCAGAAGAGGCATCCCCACCCCCTACGGCACCAGCTTTATCGAGGATAAAACCGCGGGCATCGGCGCCCTGGCCGATATCGGCTGCTATTCGCTGGATATGGTGCTGAACGCCATCGGCTATCCCAAGCCCCTGACGGTCTCCGGCTACACCTCCGATTTCTTCGGCAAGGATCCCGTCAACTTCCCCGGCCATCCGGAGTACGCCGAAAAGTTCAGCGTGGATGATTTCGCCGCGGCGTTCATCCGTCTGGAAGGCGGCGTCATCCTGGACTTCCGTATCTCCTGGGCCATGAATATGGATACCCCCGGCGATACCATCATCCTGGGCACCAAGGCCGGTCTGCGCGTGCCCTCCACCGAGTGCTGGAACGGCAGCATCGGCGGCCCGCTGAAGCTGTACCGCACCATCGCCGGCAGCGACGTGGAGACCGAGATCCCCGAGCGCCGCAACGACGAGGACAACTTCTACAACAAGATCCGCTACTTCATCGACGCGGTGAAGACCGGCGGCAAGGCCCCCGTGCCCTCCAGCCAGATCCTGTACAACCAGGCCATCATCGACGGCATTGCCCGTTCCGCCAAGCTGGGCCGCGAAGTGGAAATCAACATCCCCGAGATATGATCAGACGGTATCTTGAACTGGGGCAGGTCGTTGGCGCCCACGGCGTCAGGGGGGAGCTGCGCGTGAACCCCTGGTGCGATACGCCCGATTTTGCCAGACGCTTCAAGACGCTTTACTGGGACAAAAACGGCGAACAGCCGGTGACGGTATTGTCGTGCCGACCGCACGGCAATATCGTCCTTTTGTCTCTGGAGGGCGTTACCAGCAAGGAGGCCGCCGAGGCCCTGCGGGGCAGGATGCTGTACCTGAAGCGGGAGGACGCGAAGCTGGCCCCCGGCACATGGTTTATTGAGGAGCTGATCGGCTGCGAGGCGGTGGACGCGGATGACGGCCGCCGCTACGGCACGCTGACCGACGTCAGCCGGACCGGCGCCAACGACGTGTGGCACGTGACCGGGGAGGACGGAAAGGAATACCTGCTGCCCGCCATTCCGGACGTGGTGATCGACGCGGACGTGGCCGGCAACCGGGTGCTGCTGCGGCCACTGAAAGGAATTTTCGACGATGCGGATTGACATTCTCACCCTGTTCCCCGCTATGTGCCGGGCGGTGTTTTCCGAAAGTATCGTGGGCCGCGCCGTGGCAAAAGGGGCGCTGGAGATCTACGCCCGCGATATCCGGGATTACACGCTGGACAAGCACAACCGGGTGGACGACACCCCCTACGGCGGCGGTATGGGCATGCTGATGCAGGCCCAGCCCATCTACGACTGCTGGCGGGCGCTGTGCCAGGAGCTGGGGACCAGACCGCATCTCATCTATCTTTCCCCCCAGGGCAAAACGCTGACGCAGGCCCGGGCGAAGGAGCTGGCGAAGATGGACCACCTCGCCCTGTTGTGCGGCCACTATGAGGGCGTCGACGAGCGGGTGCTGGAGGAGATCGTGGACGAGGAGATCTCCATCGGCGACTATGTGCTCACCGGCGGCGAGCTGCCGGCGCTGGTGCTGACGGACTGCGTCGCCCGGATGGTGCCCGGCGTGCTGCCCAATGAGGAGGCCTTTTCACAGGAGAGCCACTACGGCGGCCTGCTGGAGCATCCGCAGTACACCAAGCCCTTTGAATGGAACGGAAAAACCGTGCCGGAGGTGCTGATCTCCGGCCATCACGCCAACATAGAAAAATGGAAGCGGGAGCAGTCGCTGCTGCGTACTTTACAACGGCGGCCGGACCTGCTGGATTGTGCCGAATTGACAAAAACTGACCTGGATTTTCTACAAAAGGTAAAAAAAGAGGATTTTAATTAGGCTAATTGCTGTAAAACCGAAAAAAAATATGGTTGAACTGCACAATTCAAAAAAATATAGAACGCGCGGTTTTAGTTTATCATACGAAGTTTTTTTTTCGGTGTCGATTTTGATTGACTGCTTCCGAGATTGTGATATAATACTACCATAAGAACATTTATCCGGAAGGAGTTTTCCATATGGTCACCAAGGAGATTACGGTTCAGAATCAGGTCGGTTTACATGCCCGTCCCGCTACCTTTTTTATCCAGAAGGCGAACGAGTTCAAGTCCTCCATCTGGGTGGAGAAGGAAGAGCGCAGAGCCAACGCGAAGAGCCTGCTGGGTGTGCTTTCCCTCGGCATCACCGGCGGCACGGATATCAAGATCCTTGCGGACGGTCAGGATGAGAACGAAGCCGTCGACGCGCTGACCAAGCTCGTTGTGTCCGGCTTTGCCGAGTAAGCAGATTCCGAAAGCGCGTGTATCGGGCCGACCGCCCGGTACACTTTTTTTATTTTTGAGAGTTGAGAGTGAAGAGTTGAAATGACCAGGATCGAAGAACTCCACAAAAAAGCCGCCGCGCTGCCGGAGCAGCCGGGCGTATATATCATGAAAAACCGGTCCGGCGCCATCATCTACATCGGCAAGGCCAAAAACCTGAAAAACCGGGTCAGCCAGTATTTCGGCAACGTGTCCGGCCACACGGTCAAGGTGCGCCGCATGGTGGAAAACGTCCACGATTTCGACTACATCATCGTGGGCAGCGAGTTTGAGGCGCTGGTGCTGGAGTGCAGCCTCATCAAGCAGAACAAGCCGAAATACAACATTCTGCTGAAGGACGACAAGGGCTATTACTACATCCGCCACAAGGCGGAGGGGTGGCAGTCCGTTTCCGCCGTCAAACAGAAGCTGGACGACGGCGCGGAATACCTTGGCCCCTATATGGCCTCGGACTACGTCTCCAACGCGGTAAAGCAGGCGCAGGATATCTACCTGCTGCCCCACTGCGGCAAGGTGTTCCCGCAGGATATCAGCCGCAACAGCCGCCCCTGCCTCAATTACTATATCCACCTGTGCGCCGGGGCCTGCTGCGGCAAGATCTCGCAGGAGGAGCACAACGCCAGCGTGCAGGCGGCCCTGCGGTTTGTTACCGAGGGCAAAACGGAGACCTTAAAGGCCCTGAAGGCGGAAATGGCCCGGGCCAGCGAGGACCTGGAATTTGAAAAGGCCGCCAAGCTGCGGGACAAGATCCGTGCCATAGACAAGGTGACCCAGCGCCAGCACGTGGTGGCCAAGGGCGCCAAGGACCTGGATATCTTCGGGGTGGAATCGCTGAACGAAAAATCCTGCCTGTGCGTGCTGAAATTCCGCGACGGGGATCTGGTGGCCACGGATACCTTCATCTTTGACCGCATCGAAAAGACGGCGGAGGAATACACCGACCTGATCTCCTCCTATTACGCCGCGCGGAACGACTTCCCCGCGAAGGTGGGGGTGGATATCCCCGCCGACGACCTGGACCTGCTGCGGGCGTTTTTGACGGAAAGCCGGGGCAAAAAGGTGGAGGTGTATACCCCCAAGGCCGGGGAGAACCTGACGCTGATCGAGATGGCCCACAAGAACGCCCAGGAAAAGCTGGCCCGGGTGCTGGCCTTTGACGACAAAAAAAAGGCGGCCCTGCACGAGCTGCAGGAGCTGCTGCAATTGAAGGACTTTCCGGAATACATCGAATCCTACGATATCTCCAACACCAACGGGGACCAGAACGTGGGCGGCATGGTGGTGTTCCGCAACGGCCGCCCGCTGAAAAAGAGCTACCGCCGCTTTATGATCAAATCCTTTGAGGGGCAGGACGACTTCCGCTCGCTGGCGGAGGTGATCAACCGCCGCATCGGGGAGTATTATCTGGACCCGGACAGCGGCGAGGGCTTCGGCATCAAGCCGGATCTAATTTTGCTGGACGGCGGCGAGGGCCAGGTGACCGCGGTAAAGGCCGTGCTGGCGGCGCGGGGCTTTGACGTGCCCCTGTTCGGCCTGGTCAAGGACGGCAAGCACCGCACCCGCGCCATTGCCGACGTAGGGCGGGAGATCGCCGTCAACGACAACCGCAGCGTGTTCACGCTGGTCAGCGAGATCCAGGAGGAGGTACACCGCTACGCCATCTCCTACCACCGGAGCAAGCGGGACAAGAATTCCCTCATCTCCACCCTGACCCGTATCGAAGGGGTGGGCGAAAAAAGAGCCCGGAACCTGATGACAAGGTTCCGGACGCTGGACCGCGTAAAGCAGGCGGAGCTGGAGGAATTAGAGGCCGTTCCCGGGGTGGACAAAGCCACCGCCGGAAGGATATATGCGTTTTTCAGGGAGGAAGAATGATCTGATTTCCGGTTCAAATGGGGCTTTGGCGAGCCGTTGGCTCGAAACTCCCCTTTTCCTTCAGCAAACCGTTCCCCCTGTCACCGGAATCCTGACCGTCGCCTCGCCCAGCGCGGTATAGGAGCCGTAGTACAGAGCGCCGCCGAAGTAACCCACCGCGCCCCAGAGGGAACAGCTGTCGTACGCCTCCGGGTACAGCTTTTCCGGCGCGGTAAAACTCCCCCTGCCCAGCAAAAGGGCGGGGATTTTTTGCGTTGTACAGATGATTTTGGAAACAGAGACGCCGTCGCCCTTCTCCTCCTTGTCCTCGTCGGTCTGGAAAGTGACGATCAGCCTGCCGTCCGGCAGCTCCGCGATCCCCGGCGCTGCGGCCTTGGAATTTTTCGTCGACGGGATGTATATATCGCGCGGGGGTGTCCAGTGCTGTCCGTCCGGCGAATACAGCAGCCGGATCACAAACGGATAGCCCGCATCCCGGTACGTTGTGCTTTCGATCACGCAGGCGTAACCGCCCCGGGAAAGGGCCGTCCAGACGGGCATCCCATCCCGGGAATGATGGCGTTCCCCGTTGGAGACGATCCGGCGGTCCGTCCATTTGCCGCCGTCCCACGTCAGGCTTTCAATGTTCTGCTGGGTGGTGACGGCGGTGCTGTCGTTGGCGTACAGGCACACAAGCTTTCCGTTCATCTCCCCCAGGCAGGGTTCCCATACACCCCGGAAGGAGTGATCCGGTTCCAGATTCTCTGTGATGACCGAATGAAACCGCCAGCTTTTTCCGCCGTCCCCGCTGACGTGGATGCGCAGGGAGGTATAATACCCCTCCGGCGTGTCGCCGATGGCGCGGTAGGCAAGATACAGGCGGTTTTCAAACTCGCAGAACCAGTAGTTGGCAAGGATGCGGCCGTCGTTGGGAACGGCGGTCTGCTCATCATGCCACGTTTGGCCCCCGTCGTCGCTGAGGCGGGTGCCGATGCCCTCCGCCGAGCCGAACGCCGCCACCGCCGTACCGTCCGCCATCTGATAATACCGGGAAACGCCGCGGAGGATCTCCCCGCAGGAGGGGTCCACCGGCGATTTGCCCCGCCGTTCGTTCAAAGAAACGCCGAGCGCGGCGCACCACCCGCCCAGCAGCAAAGAAAGCGAAAGAATAAAAGAAATGATTCTGTCCATCAGCAAACCGCCTTTCCCGGAATCGTCAAGAGAGCTTCATGTCCCCGTCTTTGACCCAGCCGAGCCTGCGGACCGCCTTGTCGATGAAAAAAGACAGAACGGCGGGAAGGATAACAGCGATCAGAAGCAGCCCGAGCCAGTCCCAGGCGGTGACGGCCTGTTTTGCGCCGGAGGCCACGTCGTTGACCCAGCCCGTATAGACGCCGATGGGCCCGACGAAGCCGCAGGTCCCCATGCCGGAGGATACCGGGGCGCCGTTCATCTGCAGCTTGAACAGACAGGTCGCCAGCGGCCCGGTGACGGCGGAGGTCAATATCGGCGCGATCCATATGCGCGGGTTCTTCACGATATTTCCCATCTGAAGCATGGAGGTGCCGATCCCCTGAGAGACCAGACCGCCCCATTTATTGTCCCGGAACGAGGCCACCGCGAACCCCACCATCTGCGCGCAGCAGCCCGCCACCGCGGCGCCGCCGGCAAGTCCTGTCAGCCCGAAAGCGGCGCAGATGGCGGCGGAGCTGATCGGCAGCGTCAACGCGACGCCCACCAGAACGGACACCGCGATCCCCATCAGGAGCGGCTGCAGCTCCGTTGCCTGCATGATAAGATCGCCCACCTTCATCGCCAGCTTTCCCAGAACGGGAGCCAGCAGCGCGGAAAACGCGACGCCGATCCCGATCGTGACGAGGGGCGTCACCAGGATATCCACCTTGGTCTCCTTAGAGACGGCCTTCCCGAACTCAGACGCCAGTATCGCGACAAAAAAGACCGCAAGCGGGCCGCCCGCGCCGCCCAGCGCGTTCGCCGCGAAGCCGACGGGGATCAGGGAAAACAATACCATCGGCGGGCAGCGCAGCGCATACCCGATGGCGCAGGCCATGGCGGGACCGCTCATCGCGGACGCCAGCGCGCCGACGGTATACTCCGTGCCGCCGACCGTCGCCACCGGCGACGTCAGCCACGGGATACGGAACTGCTCCCCCACGGTGCTGATGATGGTGCCGATCAGCAGGGAACAGAACAGCCCCTGCGCCATGGCGCCCATTGCGTCCACAAAATACCGTTTTCCGGAAATCACAATGTCTTTCCGTTTCAAGAATGCCTTCACGCGATTATCTCCCGTTTTTTCCGGACGCCATGCCGTCCGTTATTTGACGCTCTCCATTATACAAAAAAAGATTTGGTTTTGCAACGGGTCTTTCCTG
>CAMJYF010000022.1 GCA_946409885.1 uncultured Clostridia bacterium
TAGCGCGGCACCTCAGTGCCGCTCGATGCCCAAGCAAACTATTATCACAATAAAAATGACGGCAACTCCGGAAACACAAAGGTTCAGCCGTTTTTTTAGGTTTTTCAAAGTATCTTTTGTGAATAGCGGCACTGAGGTGCCGCGCTACCGCAGAAACACCCCTACAAATCCCTTTTTTCCGCCCTCCACGTGTTACAGCGTGATCACCTGTGTGGCCAACGCGTCCTGAAACGCCTTGTCATGCTCCACCAGCAGCATGGTGGGCTGCCAGGCGGCGATGAGCCTTTCCAGCTGCCGTCGGGAGTAGATATCGATATAATTCAGCGGCTCGTCCCACAGGTACAGATGCGCCTTTTCGCACAGGCTGGCGGCGATGCAGACCTTCTTTTTCTGCCCGGCGGAATACTCCCGCAGGTCCTTCTCATACTGCGTCCGGGAAAAACCGAGCTTTTGCAGGATCGCTTTAAACAATACGCCGTCGATCCCCCTTTCGGCGGCAAACCCGTCGAGCCCGCCGCTCAGGGCGGAGGTATCCTGCGGAACGACGGAAATGATAAGGCCGGAGCCCTTGTACAGGGTGCCGTGATAATCGATCCCCTCCTCATACAGCAGCTTCATCAAGCTGCTTTTTCCGCTGCCGTTGCTGCCATTCAGAAAGATCCGGTCCCCGGCGCGGATCGAAAAAGAGACGGGCGCGTTCACCGCCCTTCCGTCATAAACGACGGATACCTGACGGTACTCCGCCAGTTT
The DNA here is from genome assembly GCA_946409885.1 of uncultured Clostridia bacterium. GTDB lineage: Bacteria > Bacillota > Clostridia > Oscillospirales > Acutalibacteraceae > RUG806. The sequence continues at coordinate 751 of CAMJYF010000022.1, forward strand.
TTCCGAATGATAGGGCAACGGCCATATTTTTAACGTTTCGTCATATTCCACGTTTTTCAGCAGACGGGACTTTTCCTCCACCGCCCGCTGCTGCCGGTGCTGCAGATTTTTTGACCGTTGCATCATTTTGGCGGCCATGTGCCCCACATGCCCCTTATCCCCGGCGCCGATCTTGGACCGTTCCACCTTGTCCGACCAATCCGCCGTTCTTCTTGCCGCCTGCCGCAGCCGCCGGATATCCTTCTGAAGGCGCTCGTTCTGCTCCTGCTCCAGCGCCTGCTGCCGCTCAAAATCGGCAAGCCAGGTGGTAAAATCGCATTGTTTCACCTCGATATCCGCTTTGTTGATGGATAAGATATGATCGACGCAGGCGTCCAGAAACGCCCGGTCATGGGACACGAGAATGAACCCCTTCTTCCGGTTCAGGTACCGGGCGACGGTCTCCCTGGCCGCCAGATCAAGATGATTGGTGGGCTCGTCGATGAGCAGAAACTGATTTTCGTTGAGGAACAGCGCCGCCAGCAGCGCCTTTGCCCGCTCCCCGTTGGAAAGGGTATCAAACGGCCGGTACAGGCTTTCCGCGGGCACGGCCAGCAGGGACGTTTCCCGCAGCAGCTCCCACTCCTCCGCCGCCGGGCAGACAGCGGACAGTACATCCAACGTGAGAAGCGAGGGATCCGGTACCGGATAGGGGAAATACTCAAACGCCACGGAACTGGCAATACTGCCGCTGTATTCATACTCCCCCATCAACAACCGGAACAGGGTGGTTTTGCCCCGCCCGTTGCGGCCGACAAAGCCCAGCTTCCAATCAGTATCCAGCAGTACGCTGGCGTGGTCAAATACATTATCGAAACTGCCGGGATAGGCAAAGCTCAGATTCTCTATTTTGATCAACGACATATCCGTTACCTCTCTTTCAAAACAAATGACGCCGCAGGGAGAATATCCCCACAGCGTCATCACAATACGACGCCCGGCCGCGCGGCCGCGTATCGCAAAGGTATCGGATCTGTTTGTGAAAAGATAATCTGCCTGCAAGCGCAGCAAGGGGCACTGCCCCCTTGGTCTGCAAAATTCTGTTTTACCTGCAAGCGTGAATCATCTTTCCACCTCTTTCGTTGTTTCTGACGCCAGTATAGCATATCTGTTTGGAAAACGCAAGCCGAAATCAAAAAATAAAAGACGCTGGACAAGCGGAAAAAAATAGGGTATAATACCACCGGAAACCGGAAGGAGGTTGATCGGGTGAAGAAAAACACATGGCCGAAGGCGCTTGATTTCAGCGGCAGGGTATTATCCGGCGATTCGCGGCTGGTGGACAGCCGCTATTACACGGGAACGGATTTTTACGCTTCCGCCCAGGGCATTACCAACGACGGCGCGTACTACTACTGCACGGGCACGGTGCTGCCGCTGCGTTTTCACGGGCTTTCCAAAATCGATATGCGGACGGGCCGGGTGGTGATGAAAAAGGAACGCTACCTGCCGGAGGAGCTGGCGTGGCAGAACTTCAACCACTACGGCGGCTGCACCTACTTTGAAAACAAGCTGTACGTGGCGGTGGAGGACCAGAACCGCCTGCATCCCTGCCTGGCGGTGTTCAGCGCCGAAACGCTGGAATTTACCGGCCAGTACCGGATTTTAGGACCGGCCATCCAGCCCAACGGCAACCTGCCCTGGTGCGCGGCGGACAAGGATAACCGGCTGCTGTACACCGGTTATTTCAACCACTGCGACCACATCAACGTGTTCAACATCGATACGCTGGCATTCCTGCGCCATATTCCCATCAGCCGCGTGGTGGAGCACACCCAGGGCGGCGAGATGTGGGGCGGGCTGATCTACATCTCCTGCCACGATACCTGGCGCAAAAAGCACATCTATTCCATCGACCCCGCCACCGGGGAAACAAAGCTTGTGATGGAACGGGACGCGGGCAGGAACCTGGTGGAATCGGAGGGGATCACCATCTGCCCCACGCCCGACGGCGCGTTCTTTCACCAGCTGGACGTGATCTATCCCTTCACGCTGGCCATCCGCCGCTACACCGCCCCCAAGGGGTTGCTGTAACACAACGCCCAGGAGATTGAAGACACCCACAGAAAGATCTGTCTTTTCGGATGGATCTTTTTTTTGTTTTGGCCGTGCAAAACGCGGAAAGATGTGCTATGATAAAAGAAAACGCCAACGGCAACGGAAAGGAACGACGGGAATTATGAGCAACAGACGGACGGTTTATACCAAGGAAGCGCTGCGGGAGATCTCGTTTCCGCTGGGCGGGATCGGCACCGGCAGCATCGGGCTGGCGGGCAACGGCAGCCTGCGGGACTGGGAGATCTTCAACCGCCCCAACAAGGGCGGCGACAACGGCTTTTCCCATTTCGCCATCAAGGCCTCGCGGAACGGACAGACGGTGGACGCGCGGGTGCTTTGCGCCGACGACAACGCCCACCTGACCGGCGAATACGGCCACGGCTACGGCGCGGGCAAGCGCAGCGTTTCCATGCAGGGATTCCCTCACTTCCGGGATGCGGTTTTTACCGGAGAGTTCCCTGTGGCGACGGTGGAGCTGATCGACGGGACCTTTCCCGGCCAAGTGACGCTGACGGGGTGGAACCCGCTGATCCCGCGCAACGACAAAGATTCCTCCCTGCCGGTTGCCCTGGTGGAGATCGCCGTGACCAACACGGGGACGGAGGAGCTGACCTATACCGTCGCGGGGACGCTGCGCAACCCGTCGGAGGGCTCCGTCAACGAATTCACCCCCACGGCCAACGGGGGCAGGCTGTTCCTGCGGCAGGTGAAGCACGGACCGGACAGCCCCGACTACAGGGACCTGACGCTGGCGGCCGCCGGCTGCGGAGACGTATTTTGCCAGGAATACTGGTACCGGGGCGGCTGGAACGACGGGCTGGAGCGCTATTGGCGCAACCTGACGGAATGCGACGCCCTGCCGCCGCGCCGCTACGACGCCCCCGGCAGTGGGGACCCGGGCACGCTGGCCCTGCGCCTGACGGCGGCCCCCGGGCAGACGGTGACAGCGCGGTTTGTGATCGCCTGGCACCAACCGAACTGTTATAATTACTGGAACCGCTGCACCGAAACGGACGCGGAGGGACAGGAAAAAGACGTCTGCTGGAAAAACTACTACGCCACCCTGTTCCGGGATTCCGCCGCCGCGGCGGATTACGCGCTGGCCAACTGGGACCGGCTCTGGCGGGAAACCGTGCGCTACCGCGACGCCATTTTTTCCTCCTCGCTGCCGGAGGCGGCCACGGAGGCGCTGGCCTCCGCCGTGGCCGTGCTGAAAAGCCCCACGGTGCTGCGGCTGGCCAACGGCGAATTCTACGGCTGGGAGGGCGTGTGGGAACACAACGGCTCCTGCGAGGGCAGCTGCACCCATGTGTGGAACTATGCCTACGCCCTGTGCTTTTTGTTCCCCCAGCTGGAACGGTCCCTCCGGGAGACGGATTTCGCGTATAATCAGGATGAGACGGGCCGCATGTCCTTCCGGATGCAGCTGCCCCTGGGGCGGCCGCGCGGGGGCTTCCGGGCTTGTGTGGACGGCCAGATGGGCGGCGTGATCAAAACCTACCGGGAGTGGAAGCTGTGCGGCGACGACGCGTGGCTGAAGCGTCTGTGGCCGAAGGTCAGGAAATCGCTGGAATACGCCTGGAGCGAAGAAAACCCCGACCGCTGGGACCGGGATCACGACGGTATGCTGGAGGGCCGCCAGCACCACACGCTGGATATGGAGCTGTTCGGGCCATCCTCCTGGCTGGAGGGCTTCTACCTGGCGGCGCTGCGCTGCGGCGCGGCAATGGCGCGGCGTGTGGGGGACAGCGAGGCCGCGGCGGAATACGAATCGCTGTTCCGCCGGGGCAAGGAGCGCTGCGACAGGGAGCTGTTCAACGGGCAATGGTACTGCCAGCAAATCGACCTGGAGGACAAGGCCCTTCTTGCCCCCTATCCCGACGCCGCCGGAACCTACTGGAACGGGGAATCCGGCGAGATCAAGTACCAGATCGGCGAGGGCTGCGGGATCGACCAGTGCCTGGCCCAGTGGCACGCCAACCTGTGCGGGATCGGAGAGATCTTCGACAAGGCGCAGCTGCGCACGGCCCTGCGAAGCCTGTACCGGCACAACTTTCTGCCGGATATGCGGCGGCACTACAACACCTTCCGGCTGTTCGCGGTGAACGACGAGGCGGGGGCGGTGATCTGCTCCTTCCCCGACGGCGTCCGCGCGCCAGCCATTCCCATCCCCTACGCGCAGGAATCCATGCACGGCTTTGAGTACGCGCTGGCGGGGCTGATGATTTCCGAAGGGATGATCGACGAGGGGATGGCCATCGTCACGGCGGTGCGCGACCGCTACCGGGGGCACAACCGCAACCCCTTCAACGAGATCGAGTGCGGCTGCAACTATGCCCGCAGCATGGCCTCCTTTGCGCTGCTGCCGCTTTTTTCCGGCTTTTCCTTCGATCTGCCGGAAAAGAGCGTCGGATTCCATCCCCTTTTGCCGGGGGATTTCCGCGCGCCGTGGTTTTTGGACTGCGCCTGGGGCGAGTTTGTGCGCACAGGCGATACAACAACGCTGACGGTGTTCGACGGCGCCCTGCCGCTGCGAACGCTGGCGCTGCCCTATCTGAAAAACGTCCGCGCCGTCACGGCGGACGGGGCGGACGTTCCGTTCAGTTTCAAAGACGGCAAGCTGTCGCTGGATCTTACATTAAAAGGGCGGCTGGTGATCGAGGGCGAAGCGTAAGGCAGCCCCGCGGGACCTCCCCCGCCGCGTCACGGGTTCTCCGGCCGCGCCTCGGCGAAAAACGGCAGCGTCGCGTTCAGCACGCCGCCGATAAGGATGATCTGCAGGCAGGAATACCCCCACACCAGCAGAAACGCCACCCCGGTGAGGCTGCCGTAAAAGGAGTTGTACACATTGCTGCCGCCGCTGTACCAGGAAAAGAACGCGGTAAAGGCGGTAACGCCCACGGCGGCAAACGCCGCGCCGGGCAGCTGAAGCAGGTATTTCCGCCTTCCGGCGGGGGCAAGCTTGTAGATCAGCGCCAGCGCCAGTGTGAGCAGCGCCACGGACAGCAGATACTTGCCGATCCTGGCCCAGTTGCCGAAAAACTGCCGTAAAGTGGCCGTCAGACCGATGATCTCCTCCAAGGAATGTCCCTTGGCGTAAAAGAACAGCAACGCTCCCGCAGCCGCCAGCAGGCCCAGCGTATACAGCAGGGCGCGGGAGACCACGGCAAAATAGCCCCGCGCGCCGTCCTTTCCGTAGATGGCGTCCAGCGCGCGGATCAGGGCGGTCATCAGCTTGGCGGAGGACCACAACAGCACCACGCAGGAGAGGGAGAAAACGGAGACACGGGAGGAATAGGCCTCCCGCACGATGGATGCCGTCAGTCCATGGACCGCCTCCGGCGTCACCTGTCCGATGGCCTCCGTCAGGGCGGCGGTGCTGATCCCCGTATAGGGCAGCAGCGAGCACAGCAGCGTGAACAGGGGGATGAGGGCCAGAAAGAAGTAAAAGGCCAGCGCCGCCGCCTTGGAAGCGATCTTCTGCCGCCCGATCTGTTCAATGACTGCCAGCGCCTCGCGGCCGACGGCGTTGCGCCGTAGCCGTTCGATTATTCCGGATAGCTTCATGTCGCGTCTCTTTTCATCGGTTCTACACCAGCATGATACACCGCTCTGCGTCAAAATAACGCAGGGCGGCGTTCTTTTTTTTGGGGTGCGCGTTTTTTCCGCCGTTACAGCGCGGCAAGCTCCTCCTGGGAAAGCGGACGGAGGCCGTGGGCCACCAGGGCCGCCTCGGAGGTTTTGGTATCCGACACCCGGAACAGCATATAGGCCTTGGAGGGATCTTTGCTGCCCAGGCAGGAATACATATACACGATGTTGACCTTGGCCTCGTTAAAGGCGTTCAGCAGCTTGTTAAGGCCGCCGGGCACGTCCGGCACGGCAAAGGCCAGCACATGGGAAATGTTGGCGATAAAATCCGAGTTACGCAGCATATTGACGGCCTCGTAAGCGTCGTCCACGATCATGCGGGCGATGCCGAAATCATTGGTCTCCGCCAGGCTCAGCGCCCTTATATCGATATTGTTGGCGGCCAGCAGAGCGGTCATCTCGCTGAGCTTGCCGGGCTTGTTCTCCAAAAAAACGGAAATCTGTCTGATGCTCATAGCTTCCTCCTGTCTATCACGCGCACGGCCTTGCCCTCGCTTCTTTCAATGGTCTTGGGGGCCACCAGCGTCACCTTGGCGGTCAGGCCCAGCATGGAGCGCAGGCCCTCCACCAGCGTTTTCTGCATCTTCTGGATATCGCCGATGTCGTCGGTGAACATCTCCGGCGTCATTTCCACGCGCACGTCCAGCGTATCGGTGTTGTTGACACGGTCCACGATGATCTGATAATTGGCCGCGTAGCCGTTGTTGATGAGGACGGTCTCGATCTGGCTGGGGAAGACGTTGACGCCCCGGATGATCAGCATGTCGTCCGTGCGTCCTTTGGGTTTGCCCATGCGCACGTGGGTCCGGCCGCAGGGGCAGGGCTCGCGGGTCAGGGTGCAGATATCCCGGGTGCGGTAGCGCAGCAACGGGAAGGCCTCTTTATCCAGAGAGGTGAACACCAGCTCCCCTTCCGTGCCGTCCGGCAGCACCTCTTCCGTGACGGGGTCGATGATCTCCGCGATAAAGTGGTCCTCGTTGATATGCATACCCTGCTGGGCGGAGCGTTCAAAGGCCACGCCGGGGCCTGACAGCTCCGTCAGACCATAGATATCGTAGGCCTTGATGCCCAGCGTTTTTTCGATGTCATGGCGCATCTCTTCGCTCCACGCCTCCGCGCCGAAAATGCCGGCCTTCAGCGGAATGTCGTCGGGGCCGTAACCCATCTCCTTCATCCGCTCGCCAAGATAGGCGGCGTAGCTGGGGGTGCAGCAGAGAATGGTGGCCTGCAAATCCATGATGAACATGATCTGCCGGTCGGTGTTGCCGGAGCTGGTGGGGATGGTAAGGCACCCCACCTTGTGGCTGCCGCCGTTCAGGCCGGGGCCGCCGGTGAACAGGCCGTAGCCGTAGGAGACCTGGCATACGTCTTCATTGGTGCCGCCCGCCGCGGTAATGGCCCTGGCGCAGCAATCCTCCCACAGATCAATATCGTGTTGGGTATAAAACGCCACCACCCGCTTGCCGGTTGTGCCGGAGGTGGACTGAATGCGGACGCAATCTTTCACGGGCTTGCCCATCAGCCCGTAGGGATAGGCCTCCCGCAGGTCGCTTTTGCTTAAAAAGGGCAGCTTGCACAGATCGTCGATGGTATGGACGTCCTCCGGGGTTAACCCCTTCCCTTCCATTTTTTTGCGGTAATAGGGCACGCTGTCCCACACGTGGCGCACCTGCTTCACCAGGCGCTCATTCTGCAGGCGGATGATCTCCTCCCGCGACGCGCACTCAATTTCGGGCTGATAATACCTTTCCATGGGTAATACACCTTCTTTTTTCCGTTTTCGGGCGGTTATTGTCCCTTCGCCCTTTATGCGTTCTATTATAAGGAATCTGATACGGTTTCGCAAGTGATTTTTCAGGAAAAGACTTGAAGATTCCTAATATTCGTCTTTATTTTTCAGAATGAAAATACCTTTTCCTCCCCTGTTCGATTTTCTGATTTTCGCTTCATTTTTTTTGCGGAATCTATTGACAAAACCGGCGTTATGACTTATAATATTGCAAGCGTCACAGAGACAGTACACCAATGTGACCGTGTATGCGGTGGGTATAGCTCAGTTGGTTAGAGTGCCAGGTTGTGGCCCTGGAGGTCGTCGGTTCGACCCCGACTACCCACCCCACTTATCGCAAGGTCCGCCGATCTTGCGATTTTTCTTTGCGGTAAACGTTCCGCCGGACGCCATCCAACCGGCCGCAACGTTTCCTTTATACCCGCCGTTGGGGAGTCGTCAAGCGGTAAGACACAGCACTTTGACTGCTGTATGCGTGGGTTCGAATCCCGCCTCCCCAGCCATGAAAAAGCACGCTTCGGCGTGCTTTTTTCAATGAAGTCGCTCCCTTTGCGGGGCTAATGAAGAAATTAAGACGCTTCGCTAATGAAGACGGTCCGCTGATGAAAATAATTCGCTAATGAAGACGTGCCTTCTGAGCTGATTGTTTGCCGGGGCGACTTCGCTTCATTAGGCGCATCTTGTAGCGCCGTCTTCATTATGCATGTCTTCATTAAGCAAGCATGAACTTTCTAAACAATCAATGGATTTTGCTGTTTCGATCATCAACATTGTAAGGTTAAACGTCAATACAGGCACTGCATGAGATTGGAATATTATAAATCTACAAATATCGAAAAAAAGAGTTGCCGGTTAAGGCAACTCTGAAACAACTCTGTTCAAACTGCAAATCTGAAAATCAGAAATTATTTTCTTTTCTTGGTCACGACGAACGCAGCACCAGCCAGAGCGATCACGCCAGCCACAACAGCGATGACACCGTTGTCACCAGTGTTCTTGCCGCCATCGGTCTTGGGAGTGGTCTTGGCGCCAGTATTGGTCTTGGCAGCATCAGCAGCCTCAGCCTTGGTCTCCTCAACGGGCTTGCCCTGATCGTCCTTCTTCTCCTCGGTCTTGGAAGCGTCCGGGATAGAATCGACCTTCTTGGTGTCGTCTCTGGGAGTAGCAGTGCCAAGGTTCAGGACCTGATCAAAGCTATCGGCGCCGCCGTAAACATCTTTGCCCTCGAAGTGAAGGGTGACGTTGGCGTTGGCAGGATCAAGAACTTTGAAGTTCAGAGCAGCGATATCGAAGTTAGCGTCATCGATCTCGACTTCACCTTTCTCAGCGAAAGTGGGGGCATCCCACAGGTTGTCCGTGAAGAAGAAACCAAACACAACGGAGCCACTGCCGGAAGCAGTATCGTTGATGTCATAGGAGAAGCCGTTGCCGGCAGCATCGTTGACAGCCTTCGCCTGAGCGCCAGCGCCGCCATAGTTGAACATAACACCAGCGGGATCATACTTAACGGTAACAGTACCGGAAGCAAGACCAAGCGCATAGCTGGCATAGAACGTCACTCTGGCGTTCTCGCCCTTATCAGCGGTGGTAGCGGTCGCATAATAGCTGCCTCTGGTGGCGAACGCCATTGCGGACATGCAAGCGATCAGGCCGAGAGCCATGACGATTGCGAGAACTTTCTTTGCAAGTTTCATTGTTAGAACCTTCCTTTAAATAAGATTTTTATATCAGGACCTTACAATCCTAAATATACGTAATACGACCCCTTCACATGGAGTACAGGAGCATTATACAGGATAATCCAGCGAATGTCAATACTTTTCCGCGAAAAACTTAATGATACTTTAAAATTTTACAAAAAACGGAGTTGTCCGTGCAACCGGACAACTCCTTAACCCTGATAAACTGCAAATTAACGATCAGAAGCAGAAATTACTTTCTCTTCTTGGTAGCCACATAAGCAGCACCAGCCAGAGCGATCACGCCAGCCATGATGGCCAGGACGCTGTTGTCGCCGGTGTTCTTGCCGCCGTCGGTCTTGGGAGTGGTCTTGGCGCCGTTGTTGGCAGCAGCCTTCTCGGTGGGCTTGTCAGCAGCCTTCGCGTTGCAGGCGCACTTGGCGTCCGTGCACTTGGAAGCAGCAGTCTTGCCATCGCACTTGCAATCCTTGTTGGTGCACTTGCAATCCTTGTTGCCGCAGGGGCAGACATAGGGGATACCATTGTTGTTGGGCTCGATGTCATATTCCTTCTCGGTCTTGGAAGGAGCAACAGGCTTGGCAGCGCCGCAAACGGTGCACTTGCCGTCGGAGCCGTAGCTGTGAGCGATCTTGGCGATGCTTTCGGTCTTGGTAGCGCCGCAGACGGAGCAGGTGAAGGTCTTGACGCCTTCAGCGGTGCAGGTAGCAGCGGTCGTCACTTTGCCTTCATCCCACTTATGACCCAGAGCGGGGATCTCTTCGGTCTTGGTGTTGCCCAGATTGCTGGTAAAGGTCTTAACGCCCTTTTCCGTGCAGGTGGCTTCCTTGGTCACTTTGCCAGCATCCCAAGTCTCTTTGACCTCGCCAAGGACGAAGCTCGTATCCACAGGAACAGAAGTCTCACCGATCACAAGGTTACCGGTCACAGTGACCTTGGTGCCGGCCTCGCCGGTGAAGGTGAAGACAGCAGCTTCAAAGTTCTCACCGTTGACTGCAGCGTCAGCGTTCTCGGCGGCAGCCCAGGTAGCGCTGTCCCACAGATTCTCTTTGAAATAGAAGCCGAATTCGGCGGGATTGATGGTGCTGTTGAACTCGCTGGAGAAAGCGTTGTCAACATCGCCGATGTTCTTGGCGTCCGCGCCGTTCTTCTTGGCGATCTTGGTGACTTTGCCATTCTCATAGCCGAAATACAGCTTACCGGATTTCAGACCAACTGCATCCGCGAACTTGACGGATACCGCATAAGTGCCGTCGCCATTATCAGTAACACCGAAAGTAGCGGAAGCGGCAAAAGCGACTGCCGTGAGAGCGGCGATCATTGCAAGAGC
>CAMJYF010000023.1 GCA_946409885.1 uncultured Clostridia bacterium
CACCGCGTAAAAAAAGTTGGTGCCCCGCCCCTTCCGGAAAAAGGTACGGGCGATCCCTTCCGCTTTGATCTCCATGTCACGTATCCTCCCGCAGCAGCAAACCGGTTTCGCCGCCGGTGATTTTCCGCGCCGACGCCGCCGCCGTCAAAAGGGCCGCCAGCACCGAAAGGACCAGCGCGCCGACAAAAAGCAGGGCGGTGACGCCCGCGCCAGGCCGCAGAAACGGCAGGGAAAGCAGGTTTTTCAGCGTGCCGGTCAGAGGGAAGGCCGCCAGCAGCGCAAGCCCCGCGCCAAGGAAGGCGCCGGAAGCGCTCACCAGCGCCGCTTCGCAGGCCATCACCCGCGTGAGGACCCGGCGCGACGCGCCCACCGCCCGCAGCACGGCGAATTCCTTTTTCCGCTCGTTGGACAAAAGCGCGAACACGACGATCAGCACGATCAGCGCCAGCGCCCACACCGCGCCGATGAGCGCGCCGATAACGCCGGAAACGCCCTGAAGCCCCTGAGCGATGCCGGAAACCATGCTTTTGGCCGGGGTGGCCTGCACCTTGGTGACGTGAATGTTGATATCGTCCGCCACCGTCTGCACGTCGACGCCCTCCGCCACTTTGATCAGGACAGCGGAGGCGGCGGTGGCGACATCCACCCCCTGAAAGGGACTGGTTTCCAGCAGCCGCGCGGCGCTCTTCGCCATGCCGACGACGGTCTCCCGGTCGGCGTAAACGGCGGCGTCAAGCCCCGTGCCGGTGGTTTCCAGTTGAGCGGCGACGGGGTAGTCCTGTCCGTAGAAGGTTACCGTGCGGTCCGCCGGGACGTTGATATTCGCGCCGACCACCACCTCGCCGGGCTGACAGCCGCCGGAGCGGCTTTCGACGATCCACGGCAGAACGGTAAAATCCGTTTCGGGGTCGAAGCCGATGATCTGCACCCGGGTGGAGCAGCAACTGGCCTTGGCCGACGTCAGGAAAAACTGCTGCGACACAGCGGCCACACCCTCGGTGGCGGCGATCTTGTCGATCTCTTTTTGGGACATATAATAGTTGCCCGTCACGCCCTGCAGAAGAATATCGTCCACCGTGCCGTGGCCTTTGGCGGCGTTGGGGGTGACGACGATATCCGCCCCCAGACGCTGTTGATAGCTTTCGAGCCCGTTCCGGAGGCTGATAACGGTAAAGCCGCCCGCGAAGACAGAAAAGGCCAGCAGCGCCGCCAGGAGCGAAGTGACAAGGGAACGGAAGGGCTTTCGCAGCGCCGTTTTTACGGCGAGGTCAAAGGCAAATTTCATAGCAGGTCACACATTTCTGCGGTGCTTTTGCGCCGCCGCGCGGGAAAGCCAGTAAAACAGGTCCGCCAGCGCCAGCACCAAAAGCGCCGCGCCGCAGGCGATCGACGCCGGCATGGTTTTCGCGCGGCAGGCCATTTCCGCCCCGGCGCAGATGCTGATCACGTTGCCCGGCAGCAGCATGGCCAGCACGGACAGCCCCGCCAGCGCAACGTCCATCCCCGCCTTCATTTTGCCGTCCGGCGTGAGCAGATGGATGACACAAAGCGCGGCCAGCAATACGGAGACCGCCTTGAGGGCCTCCCCCGCCCAGTGGCAGGACATGGCGACAGTACTGCCCGCCATACCGCCGCAGACCGGGAACCACAGGCGCAGCCCCACGGCGAACAGGCAGGCAGCCGCAATCAGTAAAAGATCCGTTGCGCCGAACCGGCATTTTTCTTTGTTGACGATCATTTTTTCTTCCCCTTTTTCCGTTTCCACACGGCCAGCGCGTTGGCGTTGACCAGCAGCTTTTCCGTGTCGATATGTCGCGGGCACACGTTTTTGCAGGCCAGCGATTTGCCGCAGCCGGCAAAGGTATGCTTTGCGTACTGCCGGGCGATCTCCCGGTAATCGGCGGGGGAAAGCTCCGTCAGCAGCCGCGTGGTGAGCGGCACCGTGGCCATGCCGAAGAAGGGACCCTCCGCGTAAAAGTTGGGGCAGACCTCCAGACAGCAGCCGCACTGGATGCACTCGGAGGATTCATAGGCCAGGTCCCGGTCGCCATCGGCCAGTTCCGCCTCCGCGGAGAGCCACAGCCCCAGCGTTTTCAGGTTATCATACAAAATGGTCCTGTCCACGGTCAGGTCGCAGATCACCGGGAATTTGCGCAGCGGCTCCACCCGGAGCGCCCCCGTTTTGCTCTCGCTCAGCAGCGCGTCGCAGGCAAGGCGGGGCCGCCCGTCGATCACCATGGCGCAGGCGCCGCACCGCTTTTGCAGGCAGCTGCACTCCCATTCGATGGGACGGGAGGGCTCCCCTTTCGCGTTTTTCGGCGCGGCGGTACTGTTGAGCGCCGTCAGGGCGGAGGCCACGGTATCGCCCTCCGACACGGCTTCGTATGTGAACGATTCCCAGTAGGGCTGCGCGGCGCCGCGCTCCCGGCGGAGGATCTTCAGCGTATACGTCATATCATCCCACCTCCCCGGCGTCCGCGCTGACAAAGCGCAGGCGGATCGCTCCGTTTTCGCAGGTGACCAGCGTCAGCTTCCGGAAGGCCTCGTCCCGTTCCGGATAGTCCTCCCGGTAGTGGGCGCCGCGGCTTTCTTGCCGCGCCAGGGCGCTTTGCAGCATGGCAAGGCCCAGCAGGGCGCGGCTGCGGTCGATGGCCGTCAGTTGTTCCGCCTTACAGATCAGCGCAAGCTGTTCTTCCGCTTTTTGCATTTCTTTGGCCGTCCGCACGATGCCCAGGCCCTGCAGCAATATCTCCCGCAGCTCGGCGCGGCACTCCGGCCGGGAGGGCGCTGGCGGGGCTTCCGGCAGGACCGTCTCTTTGGAGGGCCCGGCGGATTGGGCCGCCGACAGGGCCGCCACCCGGCCGCCAAAGGTGGCCCCCAGCATGGAATTGCCCCCCAGCCGGTTGGCGCCGTGGTATTTGCACGCCGCCTCGCCCGCCGCGAACAGGCCCCTGACGTTGGTCTCGTGCCGGTCGTCCACCCGGACGCCGCCCATAAAAAAGTGGATGCCGGGGCTGACGGGGACCGGGTCGGTCTTCGGGTCGATATGTTGGTAGGAGATGATCTCCGCCCGCAGATCGGAGAGCTTGTGCTGCCAGACGGATTCGTCCAGCGCCCGCATATCCAGGCAGACCTCGCCCTCGCAGCCCTTCTCCCGCTTGACGAAGACCATCTCCCGGGAGATCACGTCCCGGGGCATCAGGTTGCCCAGCTCCGGGTATTTTTCTTCCATAAAGTACCAGGGCTTGCCGTTTCGCAGAATGAACAGACGGCCGCCCTCGCCCCGGGCCGCCTCGCTCACCAGCATCCGTTTGCCGGTGATGCCCATGGTGGTGGGGTGGTACTGGATCATTTCCAGGTTTGCGAACGCCACCCCGGCCGCGAAGGCGATGGCCGCGGCGTTGCCGGTGTTGGGGGTGGTGCCGGTGGTCATGCCCTCAAAAAAGCCGTTGAGGCCGCCGGTGCAGAGGATCGCGCGTCCCGTAAAAGAGCGCATTTCCTGCGTGTAGAGGTCCCGCACGGCGATGGATTTCAGTTCACCGTCTTCCACCGTAATCCCCGTCAGCTCGTGGTGGGGCCAGCGTTGGATGAGCCCCCGCGCCTCATATTTGCGCGCCTCGTCGATGAGGGCGGTCATGATGATCTTTCCGGTGCTGGCCTTGGCGTAGGCGGTGCGTTTTTTCTTCTGCCCGCCGAAGTTGCGCAGGATCAGTTGGCCGTTTTTGGCCATCAGCGGCGCGCCCAGGCGCACCAGCCAGCGGACCACCTCCGGGGCGTGGTCCGTCAGATTGCGCACAGAGGATTCCGCCTCCAGATAACAGCCGCCCCGCATGGTATCCGAAAAGTGCTCGGCGGGGGTGTCGTGCTCGCCCATGGTATCCATCGCCGCGTTGATGCCGCCCTCCGCCAGCACGGACTGGGCCCGTTCGGAGGGCTGGGCGGAGATCAGGCGGCATTTTACCCCCTGTTCCGCCAGCGTGATGGCGGCGGCAAGGCCCGCCAGCCCCGCGCCGACCACGTTTACCTGTTTGTTCTGTTCCATACCCGTCACCTCAGACCGCCGCCCAGCGGACGTAATACACCGCGAAGGCCGCGGCAAACAGCAGCAACAGCACGGACAGCACCAACAGCAGATCTACGGCGAAAGCTTTGGTATCCTTCACGCCCAGACCGATCAGCGCCGGTCTGATATTGGTCAGCACGTGCAGCGCGATGGCCAGCACCAACAGGATCTGCGAGACCATCCGCCCGGCGGTGAACACCTGCAGACGGTAGACGTCGGCGTTGGCGGAACGGAAGATCACCAGGTGCATCACCAGCGGAATGAGGATGGCAAAGCCGCTGATCCGCCGGACCCAGAACAGCTTGTTGTCCCTGAAATAGCCCGCGCCGGACCGGCGGCGGGCTTGGAGCGTCTGCGCAGTCAGCACGGCAGTAATGACCGCGTGGGCCGCCGCCAGCGCCAGCGTGACCCAGGCCACGGCGGCGACGGGCGCGGAATCGCCCCCGAACAGCCGCATAGAGCCCATGATGGCGTGGGCCAGGAAGGCGGCCAACATGGCGGCCAACAGGGCCATATTCAGCTTTCTCATACCGCGTCGCCTCCTGTCACCGTGATCACCGTTACGCCATTTAATATTTCAGGGCGCAATTGCAGCGCATCTGCCATCTCGCGGGAGAGCACCGCCGCATCCAGCCGGCCGGCCTCGATTTTGGAGACCAGCAGCGTGGCGTTTTCCGTGCGCAGCCGCATCTGGTTTTCCGGCAGCTGGGCCTGAAAGCGCTGGGCCAGCTGCACGCCGGAGACGTCCCCTTTCGCGGCGGAACAGCGCAGATCCTCAAAGATCACGGGGAGGGCTTCCCCGGTGAAAAACTGCCGCCAGTCCTCCAGCGTATCCGTATGCAGGGAGGTGTTCAGCAGCACGTAGAACTCCCCCGAAGGCTGATCCGGCAGCACCAGAGTGGCGCTGCTCACCGCGTCCACCGGTTGGCCGGTGAGGGGCACTTGCGTCAGCAGCGGCAGCACGGCCAGCAGAAAGACGGCGGCGGCCGTACCCAGCGCGTGGGCGGCGATACGTCTGTGTTTCATGGCTGTTACCCGGTCAGTTCGCGGCGGCCTTGCTGAGGGCGTCGTTGACCGCTTCTATAAATTCGCTGTGGGAGATGGTGGCGCCGCTGATGGCGTCCACCCCCTCAAGGCTCCCCTGCTCCGCCAAACTTTGGGCGTATTTGTCCGCCGCCTGCACGGCCTTTTGCGCCTTCAGGCGGTTTTCCTGCGAAAGGCCCGCGCCGTAGGTCTCGTCCTTCTTCGTGCCGTCCAGCTCGTAAAGGGCAAAGGTGCAGGCCACCACCCGGTTGCCGCTGACGGTGAGCTCCACCTCGCCGTAGCCAGCGCCGTTGCCGCTTTCATCCGCCTGGAAATCGGAGCTTCTGCCCGTATAGGTGCCGTCGGCGTAGTTGACGGCGGCGGGCGTTTTGGTCTTGCCGCAGCCCGCCAGCGACGAAGCCGCCAGCAGCAACGCGGCGGCCGCAGCAGCGGCTTTGATCAATCCGTTATGCTTCATCTTGTATTTCCTCCCTGATAAAAACAGTTACATCGGCAGACAGCGGCACTGAGGTGCCGCGCTACATAATAGATTACTGCTCCGCAAACTGCTCGTTCTTTTTGTCGTACAGGATCTTTCCGTGTTCCAGCCGGACGATCCGCTGGGCTACCTCGCCCACCTCGGGATCGTGGGTGACGACGATAAGGCTGGTGCCCTCCTTATGCAGCTGGCGGAAGATATCCAGCACGATGTTCTCGTTGGCCTCGTCCAGGTTGCCGGTGGGCTCATCCGCGAGAATCAGCTCCGGGGAGTTGATCAGCGCCCGGGCGATGCACACGCGCTGCTGCTCGCCGCCGGAAAGCTGGCTGGGCAGGTGCTTGGCGCGGTCCTTCAGGCCCACCCGCTCCAGCGCCTCCAGCGCCTCTTTTTCATCGGGCATGCTGTGGTAATACTGGGCCACCATCACGTTTTCCACCGCGTTCAGGTAGTTGATGAGGTGAAACTGCTGGAACACCAGGCCGATCTTGTCCCGGTGGTATTCCGTCAGCTTGCGGTTGCTGTCTTTGGAGATATCCCGGCCGTCGAAGATCACCTGCCCCGTGGTGGGCTTATCCATGCAGCCGATGATGTTCATCATGGTGCTTTTGCCGGAGCCGGAGGGCCCCATGATGGCGATCCACTCGCCCTGCTCCACTGTCAGGCTCACGTGGTCCAGCGCGTGGAGGTCGCCGTATATTTTGGAAACGTCTTTCAGTTCTAACAGACTCATACTTCTTTCTCCTTTTTATTCGCCTTTGAGTACCAGCGCGGGATCCACCTCCACCGCGCTTTTGATGGGGATGAGGCAGGCAAGGCCCGTTACCAGTACCGAGGCCGCGATGGTGACGGGGATGAGCAGCGGGCGGAAGGTGATGGAGCTGCTGAACACGTTCATGCTGATGACCTGCGCGAACGCGTACCCCAGCACGGAACCGAGGATGCCGCCCACGCCGCCCAGCAGCAGCCCTTCGCTCATAAATTCGCCCACGATGCTGGAGTTGTACGCGCCGAGGGCCTTGCGCAGGCCGATCTCCCGGCGGCGTTCCGCGATGACCGCCGTCATGGTGGTGGCCACACAGATCATGGTCAGCACCAGCACCACCGCCGTGACGATGAACACCAGCGACTGCAATTTCGTCAGCACGGTGCTTTCCGACGCGGTGACGCGCTTGACAAGCTTGGCGGAGATGCCCGTGGACTGGCCGTTGACGGTCTCCACGTAGTTTTTCAGCGCGTCCTGCATGGCGGCCACGCTGACCTCCACGATGTCGTAACCGCGCTCTTCCAGCGTCAGGTAAGTGAGGTCCGGCAGGGACACGTAGAGGTAATCCTCCTCCGAGCCGCCGGTTTCCAGGATCCCCGTCACGGTCAGGTCCAGCGCGTGGTCGCAGTAGGTCTCGCCGGTCTCGGGGTCGGTATAGATCTCATAGGAGGGGATGGCGGAGGTATCCATGCCCTCCGTGATTTCAAAGGAGTGGATGGCGGAAACGGTATCGCCCTGCTTGATGCCAAGGCTTTCCGCCGTTTTCGCGCCCACCAGCGTTTCGCCGTCCTTTGTGGGCAGGTCGCCGTTTACCAGCCAGTAGGGGCTGGTTTTCAGCACCGTGTCAAAGGTGACGCCCGCCAAAGTGACCGGCATGTTGTGGATCTTGGAGTTCTCGTACCGGTAGGGGGTATAGCCCTCCAGTTCCGCACCCGCGAAAGCGCCCACGCTCTGCGCCAGCGCTTCGGGGGAGATGGCCTCCTCCCCGGCGGGGGTGAAGATGATGTTGGCGCCGTAGCTGCGGAACTGGGCGCTCATCTGACGGGGCACGTCGTAGTAGATCATCACAAGGCCGGACAGGATCGTGGCCCCCACGATGATGGCCAGCAGGGCCACGATCATGCGGGAGCGCCGCCGCACCAGCGACGCCACGATCATCCGGATAAACATTCTTCTTTTTTTATTCATATCGGTACCGCCTTTCCTCAATGGCCGCCGTGCAGCACTTCGGAGGGCCGCAGCCGCAGCAGCGTGCGGATGGCGGGGATGCTGCCCACCAGCGTGACGGCGATGATCAGCACCGCCACCAGGAACGCCGCCATGCCGCTCATTTCAATGGAGGCGGCAAACACCGTCTGGCCGATGATCTGCGCGAAGGCGTAGCCCATAAAGTAGCCCACCGCCGCGCCGAAGATGGAGGTCAGCATGATCTCCGTCAGCACCAGTACGGTGACCTGACCGTTTTTCGCGCCCACGGCCTTCAGCAGCGCCAGCTCCTGGCTGCGCTCCATTACGCCGGAGGTGACCAGGTTGGAGATGCCCAGCGTGGCACCCAGGAGGCTGAGCAGGGTGATGAGGCTCATCAGCAGCTCGGTCTTTTCCAGGATCTTGCCCTCGGAATCGGCGATCTGCCGCACTGCCGTGGCGGAGGCCTCGGGGATCACCTCCTGAATCTGGAAACAGATGGAGCTGACGTAGGCCGTGCAGTACCACAGGTCGTATTCGTCGCCGGAGAGCAGCGAGGGATTCCGCGCTGCCTTGACGGCCAGCTCGTCCTCGGGGGACGTGATGGCGCTGACCTCGATCTTTTTGAACAGCCCTTCCGAGCCCGTCAGCCGCTGGGCAGCCGGGAGGGTTGTATAAATTCCGTTGTCCTCGTCGTCGCCGGATTCATACACGCCCACGACGGTAAGCGTCTCGCTCTTTCCGCCGGCGGAGACGGTAAGGGTATCCCCGGCGGAGATGTTCTGGCGTTTGGCAAGGGCCGCGCCCACCATGGCGGCGTTCTCCGCCTGAGAGGCCTGCTCGTTGAGCCATTCGCCCTGCTCCACGTCCCACCAGCTGCGCAGGTTGATGATGCCGGTATCACGCTGATAGGTGGTGCCTTTTTTGACAAATTCCAGGTGGTGGTTGAACCAGGTGCCGACCAATCTGACCTCCTCGCCGTTCAGCGCGACGGTCACATCCGTTTCCGGTGAAAAGTCGGTGATATTGTTGGCCCAGAAGATGGTCAGCAGCTCGCCGATCTTCTCCTCCGGCAGGTATTCCGCCTGAGCTTCGCCGCCCTCCACGTCGTACAGGCTGCTGATGACGGCCTCCGACTGGGGCACGACGGTGATGTTGGAGCCGTAGGTCTTCAGCTCCTCGTTGATCTTGTCGCCCACGTCCAGCATGACGTTGAGCATGGCGGTGGCGATGGAAGCGCCGAGGGCGACCGTGAGCGCGATCATCAGCATCTTCTTCCACTGCCGCCGGAAGGTACCGCGTACCATTCTGAAAAACATAAGTCGATTCTCCTTCCCGCGTAATCAGCTGAACCGGGACTGGTTTTTCACCATTTCCTCCACGGGAACGGTAATGTAAGATTCGTTGATATCGTAATCTATGATGATCGGGTTGCAGCCGCCCTTCATGCCGATGGTGGTGCGGTTCATCACCACGTTGCACTTTTTGCAGACGACCTGACCGTCGTTGTTTTCATAGTAACCGGCCTCGCCGCAGATCTCACAGGCGTCAAGGCCCACGCCGTAGTTATTGGTGTTTTCCTGCTTCAGCACCACGATAAAGCGCGTCAGCTTGCCCTCCGGCGTGGTGTAGCCGAAGCGGTGCAGATGGCCGTCGCTGACCATTTCCAGCGGCACGCGCAGCTCGCTTGCCGCCCCCGCGCCGTCCTTTACGATCTGAGGGTCCTCAACGGGGGCCTCGCGGATCACCACAGTGTTGAGCTTGACGAACCAGGTGGCGCAGAGAATACCGCAGACAAAGCACAGCAGCAAGACGACCGACCAGCGTTTGGCGCTGCGCCACAGGGCGCGCTGCTTGCGGTGCTCCGCGTTGGTGCGGTAGGGCTCCTTCGCGGTGTAGCTGCGGAACCAGAGGATCACGGCCAGTACGACCAAAATACCGAAAGCGGCAAAGGTGTACCAGTGGGCGCCGTTGTTGCTGGCGGCGGCGAATTTGAATAACACCTGGCTGTCGACGATCTTGCGGGGCGTCAGCACCAGCATCAGCCGGGCGAAATCGTACACCGCGTACATCACGTGCAGCGCGGCGAAGGCCCCGAAGGCCAACGCGGGATAGCCCTTTTTGACGGAAAGGGACGTGAGCTGATAAGCGCACAGCCCAGCCAGCAGGCAGACGATGAGCCCCAGCAGGTAGCCGCCCAGCCGGAACAGGTAATCGGTGGAGAGCAACCCGTTGCCGCCGGTATCGAACTTGAAGGGATAGACGAAGACGTTGGGCACCGCCCCGTAGAGGTAAGAGGCGATCAGCACCGCGGTGGCGGAGGAGATCCCCACGGCGGCGGCCGTCTTCTTCTTGGGCTCTTCCGAAAGCCGGAAGGATTTGAGAGAGAATACGATGAGGGCGGCTGCCCACAGAACGAACAGCGCCAGCGCGACGCCGTATCCGTACGCGCCGACCTTCCAGCCGCCCACCAGACGGCGCGTGTTCGTGACGTAAGCGCGTACCGCCGCCGCGACGAGCCCCAGCGCCAGACCGATCCGGGAGATCAGCCGGCCCCGGTCGCCGAAGGAGCGGTCGATATACGCGAATGTAACCCCGAGGATCAGGGAAACGGCCAGCAGATCGCCGGTTACGTTGATAAGATATGTCAGCATTTCGTCACCTTTTTATTATGTCTGTTTACGCCGATATGGCTCAGACGCGCGCGCGAAAAAAGCGAGCGCATCCGAGCCAATCCGGGACCGCCGCCGCGGGGGGCGGCACTCCCACCGCCGTCAAGGCCCCGTAAACCTCAACAGCCTTATGATGTTGTGCTTATTCCGCCCAGGCGCCGTCCGTGAACTGCCAGGAATCATAGGTGTATTCGATGGCGTCCGGGAACTCGTGTACTTCGGGACCGGTGTTGTCGGTGTGGATCAGATAGGTGCTGGAATCCGGGAACTTCACGGTGAAGGTGACGGTGTAGAGGCCGTCGCCGTCCATCTTGATATTCGCGCCGTAGTGGGGGCCGTCGGAAGCCGCCATGGGCATGAACGTACCGCTGACTTCATAGTCGCCGTCGTTCTTGGTGACCTTGTATTCCACGGTCAGATAGGGGACCCAGTCGCCGGTGCCGTAGCCCAGGCCGTTCTGCAGAGCGGAAACGTCCAGCTCCAGATGGCAGTCGTAATCCTCCGCGTTATAACCGCCGGTCATATCGACGGGCTGGAAATAAACGGCGTTCAGGTTGAGGAATTCCTTCTCCACGCCGGAGAAGATCTCCACCTCGGTAAAGCCGAGATCCTCGCCGCCGTCTTCGCCGGCGGGCTCACTGTCCTGAGGATCGGGCGCTTCGTTGGAAGCGGAAGGAGTTTCGTTTTCCACCGTCTTGCTGCCGCAGGCCGCGAAGCAGGCGACCACCATGACGAGGGCCAGAACGACGGAAAGAACTTTTGCGAGATTTTTCATCATGTACCTCCGAAAAAATCCATTTCAATATTTGTCAATAAGAACTGTACGGCTTACGGGAAACCGTTCAGATTATTGCGTTTGCCATAGGCGCCGTCAGGCGGCGTCCTTTTTGCCTTTTCTGTTCTTCCGGATCATCATGATAAAGGTGATCACGGTGATAACGGTGAGGATGAGCTGCGGGCCGAGGGTGATCCAGGTGGGATAAATGCCCAGGAAGGTCAGCACGTCGTTGCCGTTCATCCACGCCAGCGCCGGGATGGTG
>CAMJYF010000024.1 GCA_946409885.1 uncultured Clostridia bacterium
TTTCCGGATCGGCGTATAATAAGAGACAGAAAAGGCAACGGCGTCTTTGAACAGTCATGTTCAAGGACGTTTTTCTTTTCGCTTTGAAAACAGTATCACATAAGGCAAAGGCGTCTTTTCCTTCGCGGCAAACGGTCCGCGGAAGAAAAGGCGCCTTTTTCTTTTGCCAATTGAAGGAGGGTTTTACAATGGCAATCGAAGAAATCACAAAACTGGTGGAAGAATCGGCGACAAAAGAGGTGTTCGGCGTCTGGTTTCTGATCGGCGCGGCGCTGGTGTTTTTGATGCAGGCGGGCTTCGCCATGGTGGAGACCGGCTTTACCCGCGCCAAAAACGCCGGCAACATCATCATGAAAAACCTGATGGATTTCTGCATCGGCACCGTGGTGTTCGTGCTGCTGGGCTTCAGCCTGATGATGGCGGAAAACTACGTCTTCGGCCTGTTCGGCGTGCCCAACCTCGATATCCTCACGGATTTCGGCGGCTTTTTAAAGAGCGGGCAGGCGCCGTCCTTTGTGTTCAACCTGGTGTTCTGCGCCACCGCCGCCACCATCGTCTCCGGCGCCATGGCGGAACGCACGAAATTCCTGTCTTACTGCATCTATTCCGGCGTGATCTCCCTGATCGTGTATCCGGTGGAGGCCGGATGGGTGTGGAACCCGCAGGGGTGGCTGGCGCAGATGGGCTTCCATGATTTCGCCGGTTCCGCGGCCATCCATTCCGTGGGCGGCGTCACTGCGCTCATCGGCGCCGTCATGGTGGGGCCGCGGCTGGGCAAATACACGAAGGACGCCGCGGGAAGGGTGAATAAGGTCAACGCCGTTCCCGGTCATTCTATCACGCTGGGGGCGCTGGGCTGCTTCATCCTCTGGTTCGGCTGGTACGGCTTTAACGGCGCGGCCGCCTGGGACGGCAATTCGCTGGCGTCCATTTTCGTCACCACCACCATCGCCCCGGCGGCGGCCACCTGCACCACGATGATTTTCACCTGGATCAAAAACGGCAAGCCGGACGTTTCCATGTGCCTGAACGGCTCCCTGGCGGGATTGGTTGCTGTCACCGCCGGCTGCGACGCGGTAAACGCGCTGGGCAGCGCCGTCATCGGCGTTGTATCCGGTATCCTTGTCGTTGTGGCGGTGGAGGCGCTGGACCTGAAATGCCACATCGACGACCCGGTAGGCGCGGTGGGCGTCCATTTCGCCAACGGCGTATGGGGCACGCTGGCGGTGGGTCTGCTGGCGGACCCGGCCGCCCCGGCGGGGCTGAACGGCCTGTTCTATACGGGCAGCGCGAAGCTGTTCGGCATTCAGCTGCTGGGCATCGCGGCGATCTTAGCGTGGACGGCCGCCACGATGACGCTGACGTTCACGGTCATCAAAAAGACCGTGGGGCTGCGGGTGACGGAGGAGGAAGAGATCAAGGGCCTCGACAGGACGGAGCACGGCCTCCCCAGCGCCTACGCGGATTTCGTTCCCGCGGTGGAGCATCTGGATTACGGGTATCCCGGGGCGGTTGCCGTTCCCGGCGATATCCCCGCGGCGGAGGCGGTTCCCGTCAGAAAGGTCCCCTCGTTCAGTGAGGGTTCGCCGAAATTCACCAAAATCGAGATCGTCTGCAAGGAATCCCGTCTGGAGCCGCTGAAAACAGCCATGATGCGCCTCGGCATCACCGGCATGACCGTTTCGCATGTGCTGGGCTGCGGCGTGCAGCAGGGTAAGCCGGAGTATTACCGCGGCGTGCAGGTGGAGGCCAACCTCCTGCCGAAGGTGCAGGTGGATATCGTCGTCAGCAAGGTGCCGGTGCGCAGCGTGATCGAAACGGCGAAACAGGCGCTCTATACGGGGCACATCGGCGACGGAAAAATCTTTGTGTATGACGTGGAAAACGTGGTCAAGGTGCGTACCGGGGAAGAGGGCTACGACGCTTTGCAGGACGTGGAATAACAAGGGAGGAATGAAACATGAAGACCGTTACATATGAAACCGGAAACGGCGCGACGGAAGGCCGGATCTGCTTTATGGCGCCCGTTGCCGCCGTAGCATTGGACGCGGCCAGCGACGCCGCGCCAAAGGAAACGGCATGGTACGCCGCCCCTGCCGACGGCGGCTTTGCGCAAAACACAACGGCATGGGACTGAGAAGAGAACAGCAGAGTCAATTCCGGAAGGGATAGCAATATGGGGATTCACGAAGAATGCGGCGTGTTCGGTGTGTTTTCCGAAACGCCTTTTCCCGCGGCGCAGCTTTGTTACTACGGGCTGTACGCCCTGCAGCACCGCGGGCAGGAAAGCTGCGGGATCGTCGTTAACGACGACGGGCTGTTTTTCCCGTATAAAGAGCTGGGCCTGGTGGGGGAGGCGTTCACAAAAGAACGGCTTGCCGGTTTCCCCGACGGCGGAATGGCCGTGGCGCATACCCGGTACGGCACCACCGGCGGCACGAACCGGAGCAACTGCCAGCCCATCGTGGTCAATCATCAAAAGGGCCGCATGGCGCTGGCGCACAACGGCAATCTCTCCAACGCGGCGGCGCTGCGCAACGCGCTGGAGCTTTCCGGCGCCATTTTCCACAGCACCAGTGATACGGAGACCATCGCGTATATCATCACCAAAGAACGCCTTGGCGCTCCGTCGATCGAGGAGGCCGTCAGCCGGGCGATGGGGCAGCTGGAGGGCGCTTATTCGCTGGTGATCCTGTCCCCGCAGAAGCTCATCTGCGTGCGGGATCCCCACGGCTTCCGCCCGCTTTGCTTCGGGCAAACGCCGGAAGGGGTCTTCGCGGTGGCCTCGGAAAGCTGCGCGCTCACCGCCGTGGGCGCAAAGCTGACCCGGGACGTGGAACCGGGCGAGATCCTGATTTTCAGCAAAAACGGCGTGGTTTCCCGCCGGGAGCATTGCCGGACGCAGGAGCGGAAATGCTGCGTTTTTGAATATATCTATTTTGCCCGGCCGGATTCCGTGATCGATTCGGTCCCCGTGCAGCGGGCAAGGCTCCGCGCCGGGGAGATTCTGGCGGAGCAATACCCGGTGCGGGCGGATATCGTCGTGGGTGTGCCGGATTCGGGGCTGGATGCCGCCGTCGGGTACAGCCGCGTATCCGGTATCCCCTACGGGATCGGCCTGCTCAAAAACAAATACATCGGCAGAACTTTTATTTCTCCCGACAACCGGACGGATCAGGTCCGGATCAAGCTCTCCGCGGTCCGCCATACGGTGGAAAATAAGTCTGTTGTGCTGATCGACGATTCCATCGTGCGCGGAACGACGCTGAAAAGCATCGTTGCCCTTTTGCGGGAGGCCGGCGCAAAGGAGATCCACGTCAGAGTGGCCGCCCCGCCGTTTCTGCATCCCTGTTATTACGGAACGGATATTGATTCGGAAGAACACCTGATCGCGAACAATCACACCGTGCCGGAGATCCGGATGGAGCTGGGAGCGGATTCCCTCGGCTACTTTCCGTTGGACCGCCTTTGGGAACTGGCGCCCTCCGGTTACTGCGACGCGTGCTTTTCGGGACGTTATCCCACGGCGATTCCCACGGATACCCGCAAAGACCGTTTTGAGCGCCGGTTGTCGGAGATCGATCCATGAGGGAAGCAAAAAAAACATTGCTTTTACAATGATAATATGGTATCATTGAAAGTAATAAATCTGCCACCGGGTAGAGAATGCGAACGGCATTCGTTTACACATCGTTAGGTCTTGGAAGATGTGTACGCGGACGCCGTTTTTTTTGTTGAGGAGGAAGTACGGATGCAAGTCAGAAAGCGGCTGCGGTATTTTACAAAAACGGAATGGATCCTCTGGGGCGCGTCCGTCGCCGGGATCCTGATTTCCTTCTTTCTGTTTGACCGGGAGAGCGTCCTCACGCTGGCCGCGTCCCTGATCGGCGTCACCTCGCTGATCTTCAACGCAAAAGGCCATCCGGCGGGGCAGGCGCTGATGGTCGTGTTCAGTATCCTTTACGGGATCATCTCTTTTGGCTTCCGGTACTACGGCGAAATGGTCACCTACCTTGGCATGACCATGCCCATGGCGGTCCTCGCCCTCGTTTCGTGGCTGCGGCATCCGTATCAGGGCAACCGGTCGGAGGTGCGGGTGAACCATATCAGAGGCAAAGAGTGGCTGCTGCTGTCCGTTCTTGCCGTTGTCGTGACCGCCGGATTCTGGTTCGTGTTAAAGCGCTTTCATACCGCCAACCTCATTCCCAGTACCGTTTCCGTCGCCACCAGCTTTATCGCGGCGTATCTCACGTTCCGCCGCAGCCCGTGGTTCGCCGTCGCCTATGCCGCGAACGACCTGGTGCTGATCGTGCTGTGGATCCTCGCCAGCGCGCAGCAGCCCCGTTACGTATCCGTGACCGTCTGTTTTGTCGCCTTCTTTTTTAACGACGTCTACGGTTTTATCAGCTGGCGGCGGATGAAGGAATCGCAAAACCGGCGCGCGTCACACCGTTCCGCTGCGCTCTGAAACAGAAGAAAGCGGCGCAGTCCGAATGTGGAAAATGGTTCTTCACTATTTTTTGCGGGACGCTGCCACCGGATTTGTCGGGCTGCCCGGCGACATGCCATCCCGTAGGGGGCGGTGGACGAACGCCGCAAAAAAACATCAGGCCCGTTGTGATCCCACAATGATCCGTGATGAACCCCATTTTATCCTTATGCAACTTCCGAAGCGGCTCCGATGCCGGAGGAAGAAGGACAGAAACACGCGATTTTGTTGACAAACCAAACGGGGGATATTATAATGAGAGGGAAAGGGTGAGGTGAGAGGATGAAGCGATTCAAAAAAGTGATCATTCTGCCGGTCGCCGCGGTATTGCTGCTTGGCGTCGCTGTTTTTCTGGCGCTGCGGCCCGTTCCCATGCCCGCGGCTCCCGCGCTTTTGCGGGAAACGCCGCCGGAAGCCAACGACCTGCGCGAGGCGCTGGAGGTGGAGGGCGTCGGCGGCAGCCGGTTCTTTATTCAGTACCCGCGTCAGGCGGCCCTGCAAACCGTTCCCGTTGCGCGGTTCGGCGCTTCCCCGGATAACCAAGACAACGCCGAGGCGCTGAACGCCGCGTTTGCCTTCTGCGCCGCCAATCCCGGCACGCGTCTGCTGTTTGAACCGGTCACGTATTACGTTTCGGGGCAGCTGAAGCTGGAGGATCTGAAGGACGTCCTCATCGACGGCAACGGGGCGCGGCTTTTGTACGATCACGGCAGCAGCTTTTTCACCCTGCGCCGCTGCGCCTGCGTGGAGGTGCGGGACCTGACCTTTGACTGGGATTGGGAAAAACAGCCCCTCGGCACCCTGGCCCGCGCCGAGACCGTCAAGGGCGAAAAAAACACGGTGGACTTCATTTTTGATCGCCCGGAGTACGCCCGGGAGGATATGCTCTACGCCATCAGCCAGGCCGATCCCGCAACCGGTACCTACGGCGCAAAGGGCGCCTATATCGAAACCTATGAGGGGCAGAACCCCGACATCATCCAACAGGTGACGAAAATCGGCGAAGATACCCTTCGCGTGGTACACAACGGCACGCTTTCGCATTTCGGCGGCAACTCGTTTATCCTGCGCTCCACGGCTTACGGCGGCTCCCTGATCGATATTTATGAAGCCTGCCGGGATATCACGCTGGAGGGGCTGAAGCTCTACGGCGGCACGGGCATGGGGATCATCATAGGTGAAAGGACCTCCCATTTTGCCCTGCGGAACATCTTTATCGGGCCGGACCCGGCCTGCGCCGACGAGCGCGTCACCTCGCTGGACGCGGACGCCGTGCATATCAGCGATTCGGACGGCTGCTTCCTGATCGAGGACTGTGATTTCAGCCGGCAGGGGGACGACGACGTCAACATCAACAGCGGCGTGGGCTGGATCCATCAGGTGGACGGGAATACCGTGCTTTTTGAAGCCGACGGCTCCATGAACGCGGACCCCGGCGATACCATGCTCTTCCGCGACAAAAACTTTAACCTGACGGATATTACCGCCGTGGTGGAAACAAGCGAACGGTTGGAGGACGGCCTCCGGCGCGTCACCTTCCGCGAGGCGCTGCCGGACAGGGTAGGGGAGCGCTGGTTCCTGTTCAACGGGGATAACACCGGCGGCAATTACGTGATCCGGAACAACTATTTCCATGAGCACCGGGCCAGAAGCCTGCTGCTGCAAACCTCAAACGGCCTTGTGGAAAACAACGTGTTTTACAAAACCACCCACAACGCCATCAAGATCGTGATGGATATCAACGGCGTGTGGCACGAGGGCACGGGCGCGGATAACATTGTGGTGCGGAACAACCAATTCATAGAGTGCGCCGTGATCGGCACCGAGGTGATCGAGGTGGGCACGAAGGTGCTGGAAAAAAGCTGCCGCTCCAACGCGTTTACCAATATCCGCATCGAGGATAACGAGTTTACCGATCTCTGCGGCAACCTGATCGTGGTGAATAACGTCAACGGCTTCGTCTTCAAAAACAACACCATCACGCGCGGCAATGCGTTCCGGCGCGACCTGGCGCAGGCAAGGGCCGTCTTTCTGCGGGATTGCCTGAACGTGGAATGGCGCGGCAACACCTATACGGACGTTTCCCCCCTGTCGATCACGCGGGTGGCCCGCAGCGGCGATCCCATCGTCTGGCTGCGCGTCAACCTGCAGCGCCTGCAGAAAGAGGAGGCGGTAAAATGAAAACGGTCAAAACATACGCGTTTCCGGTTTTGCTGATCCTTGCCTGCTGCACGGTCTGGTACTGGCAGCACGCGCTGGCAAGTCTGCCCTATCTGCCCGTGAACGAGGTGGTCCCGCTGGCCGTGCTCACGCCCCTGCTGCTCGTTCTCACCTTTGCGGCGTCCTTTTCGCTGCTCAAAACCTGTAAAACGCCCCGCCCGGTACGGCGGGCTTTGCTCAGCACCGCCGCCATGCTGGCGATCGTCCTCGCCCAAGGCGTGTTTTTCCTCAGCTTTTTAACCTACCGCTTTGCCGCGCCCCTGCCGGCGCCGCGGCTGCCGGACTGGCCCGTCAGCATCGTGACCTGTATCGTGGCAACGCTCTGCGCCGCCCATCTCACCGGGCTTCTGATTTACGGACTGGCAAAGCAAAAAACGCCGGTCAGACACAGACTCCCGGCGCTGCTCGGCTGGCTTTTGCTGAATCTCTGTCTGGCGCTGCTTACGGTATGACAGAAAACGCATTTCCGCCCGTAAGAACCCCGCTGAACATGATTGCAGCGGCATCGTAAACAAAACCGCTCCCGAAAACCGTTTGATTGCGGCGCTCGGGAGCATATTATTAGTGTTCTTCTTCTATGTATTCTACGTTCAGCAAAAAAAACTGAGCAGCCCTTCGATCTGTCCGCGCAAACGCGTATCCTCAACATGGAGATATTGAAAAAACGGACCATCACGGATTTTTGTGGGATAATGGCAAACAGGGATTTGTCGCGCTGTAGGGGCGGGCACTGACCGCCCGATAAACGCCCTCAAATTAAAAGCGATTAAGATGGTTACGATCACGGGCGGTCAGTGCCCGCCCCTACAGGGTTACCTCGACAAATTGCCAATTTGTCGATTTGATTGAAATCCCACAAAAATCCGTGAAGAGTCGAAAAAACAGTGGTCTTTTAGATGCCTCTTTGAAGACAGAGGGACGGTACCATGTCTTCGTCCGGCAGGGAAGGGAACCGTCACCTGCCTTTTTCAATAATATGGAGAATCCTTCTCAACAAACGTGATATTGCAACCGTATGTGGAAATGAATATAATGGGATCAGAAAACGGCGCCGCTTTCAGTCAAAAACGGAGGCAAAAAATATGAAACTCAATATCGGGGAGAATATCCGGAAACACCGTAAAACGAAGAACGTCACGCAGGAGGAATTTGCCGAGATGCTGGGCGTTTCCTTTCAATCCGTTTCCCGTTGGGAGAACGGGACCTGTTATCCCGACCTGGAACTCCTGCCCACGATGGCGGATTTTTTCGGCGTTACCGTGGATCAGCTGATCGGCGCGGACAAGACGGTGGAGCAGGCCCACGTGGGCCGGTATCTGGACCGGTTCCGGGCAGCGCTCAGTCAGGGCAGGGTTTATGACTGCATCGCGATCGCCCGGGCGGGCGTCGCGGAGTATCCGAACAATTACGCGCTGCTGAATAAGCTGATGTACGCGCTGTTCCTGGCCGGGGACGACGACGGGAATATCCCGGAGTGGGAAGAGAATATGAAAAAGTATGACGCCGAGATCACGGCCCTCGGCGAGCGGATCATGAAGCACTGTCCAGATCAGGAGATCCGGCTGGAGGCGACGGCGCGGCTGGCGTTCCACCATTGCGAAATGGGCAGAAGGGAGACCGGACGCGCGATCTACGAAACGCTGCCCTCCGCGGAGCACTGCCGCGAACAGCAGATGTGGTGGGGCCTGACGGAGGAGGAGCGGCTTCCCTTTACCCGGGAAAGGATCCGGACGGGCTTTGAGATCATGGCCGCCGGCCTGTATTCGCTGCTCTGTTACGGGCTGCTGCCGGATGAACAGCTGATAAAGGTGTTTGAAAAGCGCAAGCGGCTGTATGAAGTAATCTACGACGGCAGCCTCCCCAACGGCGATTGGGGCAGCGCCAGCTTCCACCATCATTTCGCCAAGCTGTACCTGCGGTTGGGCAAAACCGCCGAAGCGTTTGACGAACTGAACAGCGCCGCGCGATGCGCGCTGGCCTTTGACGCCCGCCCGGAGGAAACGGTGCTTTCCTCGCTGCTGCTGGGCGACCGTGTCGTGCGGAGGTCGGATTTTGAAACCGACGACACCCGCCCCCTCGCCGAGATCATGCGGGATAAATGGCTCGCGGACGCGGATTACGACTGTGTGCGGAAAACGACGGAATTTGAGACGATCCTCGCCCGGTTAACGTCCTGACCGTCCGCCTCAAGGGGCAGCTGTTATCATAACAGTGAATCCGATGAAATAATAATCGGTTCGTTCCCGGTTCTTTGTAAAAGAGATTGACAAAGCGAACCGCGTTTTTTATAATAAAGACGCAATATAAACCGGGGTTCGCCCGAAAGGCGGTTGGCGTACATCTCCGAAAGGAGGTGATACATATGCCTTTGACTGTTACGTTTCATATTGGTAAGCTTACCATTACGATTACGGTAAAGTTGAAAAGCAACAACCGCCACTCGGCAAAGTGACGGTTGTCATAATAAATTGATTACCTGAGCTAACCGCTTTTAACGGTTACCCTGCGTTTATATTGTATAACATTGGCAAGAGATTGTCAATGGGTCGCGGCAGATTTTTGTGTCTGCCGCGATTTTTGTTATTTGATCAGGCACTCGCCGGTCATTTCGGCGGGCTGGGGCAGGCCCATGACCTTCAGCATGGTGGGGCAGATGTCCGCCAATCTTCCGCCGTCCTTCAGCTGGCAGGGGTAGCCCACCACGCAGAAGGGCACCGGGTTGGTGGTGTGGGGGGTGAAGGGCTTGCCGTCGTCGCCGATCATCTGGTCGGCGTTGCCATGGTCGGCGGTGATGAAGGTCACGCCGCCCATGGAAAGGGTGGCGTCCACCACCCGGCCCACGCACTCGTCCACGGCCTCCACGGCCTTTACCGCCGCGTCGAACACGCCGGTGTGGCCCACCATGTCGCAGTTGGCGAAGTTGAGGATCACCGCGTCATACGCGCCGGAGGTGATCTTTTCGCACACCGCGTCGCAGACCTCATAGGCGCTCATCTCCGGCTTGAGGTCAAAGGTGGGCACGTCGGGGGACTGGATCAGGATCCGGTCCTCGCCCTGAAAGGTCTTTTCCTCGCCGCCGTTGAAGAAGAAGGTCACGTGGGCGTACTTCTGGGTCTCGGCGATGCGCAGCTGGGTCTTGCCGTTGTCCTGCAAAAACTCGCCGAAGGTGTTTTTCAGCTCCTCGGGCGGGAAGGCCACGGAGACGCCCGGCATGGATTCGTCATACTGGGTCATGCACACGTAGGTCAGCGGGAAAAAGCCGTTTTTGCGCTCAAAACCGTTGAAATCCGGGTCCACAAAGGTGCGGGTGATCTGCCGCGCCCGGTCGGGGCGGAAGTTGAAGAACACCACGGAGTCGTTGGCCTTGATGGTGCCCTCTTTATCCACGACCGTGGGCACAATGAACTCGTCCGTCACGCCCTTGTCATAGCTGCGCTGCATGGAGCCCACGGCGTCGCTGTCCTGAATGCCCTCGCCGTAGACGAAGGCGGCGTAGGCCTTCTCCACCCGGTCCCAGGCGAAGTCCCGGTCCATGGCGTAGTAGCGGCCGGAGATGCAGGCGATCTTGCCCACGCCCAGCTCGGCGCACTTCTTTTCCACGTCGGCGATAAAGCCCTTGCCGCTGGTGACGGAAACGTCACGCCCGTCCATGATGCAGTGGATATACACCTTGGTCAGGCCCTTCTGTTTGGCCATTTCCAGCAGGCCGAACAGGTGCTCGATGTGGCTGTGCACGCCGCCGTCGGAAAGCAGGCCCATCAGGTGCAGGGCGCTGTTGTTTTTCAGGCAGTTGTCCATGGCGTCGTTCAGGGCTTTGATCTTGAAGAAGTCGCCGTCCTGAATGGACTTGCTGATCTTCACCAGCATCTGATAGACCACGCGGCCCGCGCCGATGTTGGTGTGGCCCACCTCGCTGTTGCCCATCTGGCCGTCCGGCAGACCCACGTCCAGGCCGGAAGCGCCGATGGTGGTGAAGGGGCACTCGGTAAAATATTTCGTCAGATGGGGGGTGTTGGCCGCCTTGATGGCGTTGCCCTCGGCGCTCTCGCGGATGCCGAACCCATCCATGATGCATAATACGACAGGCTTTTTCATCTTACTTGGACGCCGCCTTTACGATGACGGAGAAGTCCGCCGCTTTCAGGGAAGCGCCGCCGATGAGGCCGCCGTCCACGTGCTCTTTGGAAAGAAGGCCCTCCGCGTTGCCCGCGTTCATGGAGCCGCCGTACTGCACGGTAACGGTCTCGGCCACGTCCGCGCCGTAAACCTCGGCGATGGCTTCGCGCACGTACTTGTTGCCCTCGTTGGCCTGGTCGTCGGTGGCGGTCAGACCGGTGCCGATGGCCCACACGGGCTCGTAGGCGATGATCACGATCTTCAGCTGGTCGGCGGTCACCTTTGTCAGGGCCATCTTGGTCTGGTACT
>CAMJYF010000025.1 GCA_946409885.1 uncultured Clostridia bacterium
TTCGGCCGCTTTTTGGCCGCGATTTTATCATAGACCGTTACAATGACGGTGACGGTTGAAATGACCGCGATATACGTCAGCGCGATAGTATACACAGAATTCATAACGATAACGAATGACTTCCGACTGCAACGGCGCAAGGCGCCGTGCTACCATTCCACTTTTACGATGCTTTCGCCCTTGCCCGCGTACACCTGCAGGATCAGGCCGTTTCCGGTCCGGTTGAGCTGGTATTTTCTGGTGGCGTACACGGACTTGGGGTCCCTGGGCAGCCAGATGAGGGTGGGGGCCTTGACGGACGCGCTGCCGGTGTAGGACAGGGTGAACACGCCGTTTTTTCTGTCCCAGCCGTAGCTTTTGATCTCGCCCGCCACCGCCTGGGGGTATGGGCGGGAGAGGATCTCCATGATCTTGCTGTTCTCCATGCCGTCGAACCAGTGCCAGTAGGTCTGGCTCCAGCGGTTGCGGTCGAATTTGTCGATCAGGTGCTCCAGCGCGGGGTATTTTTCGCCGCCGGGCACCATGCCGCCCCATTCGCCCACCAGTACAGGCACGCCCAGCCTTGCCTGCGTGCGTTCGTGTTCGCCGAAGATGTGGTCCACCCGGTGCGGGCTGGCTTCGTTGGTCAGGGGCGTATCCACGGTCAGGTCGTAGCCGTGGGGGGCAAAGGCAAAATTGCGTTCCACCCCGCCGTCGGCGCGGGTCAGACGGGGAAAGGAGCAGGGGATGCCCATGTTGGAGTAGTAGCAGTTTTCCGAAAAGATCACGCCCCTGTCCGTCACCCGGCGGATGGCCGCGGCGGCCTGCTGCAAAAACGGATAGTAGCGGGTCATATCAAAGTCATACAGCAGCCCGTTGCCGCTGTCGATGACCGAGTGGTACACCCCGGGATCGTCCGCCACGGACAGCGCTTTCATTACCTCCCCGGAGAGCGCGTCTTTCATGAGCCGCTTTCTGTTTACACGGGGATGAAACAGAACGGTCCCCACGCCGCTTTTGACCAGCTTGCGGAAGATCTTGCCGCCCGGGGTGCCGGGGAAGGGCTCGTTCAGCAGGTCGTATCCCATCACGGCGGGGCAGTCTTTCAGGTAGTCCGCCGTAAAGGCCAGCATGTCGCAGTAGCTGTCCCGCAGGCCCTTGCCGTTGACAGGTTGGTTCTCCCAGAAAGCGTCAAAGGAGCGCCAGACCGTTTTGCCGAAAAAGTAGCCCGTCGCCCAGATCAGAAAGGGCTTGCGGCAGTCCGCGGGGCCCAGCACCGCCCACTTGGGCGCGCCGTCGCCCGCGTTGTAGCAATAGTAGCTGTACAGGTCCTGGTGCCAATCCAGAAACGCGTAAATACCGTGCTTTTCGCACAGGCGCAGCGTTTCCTTCACCCCGTCCAGATACACGGTGTTGTATTTTCCCTGTTCCGGCTCAATGGCGGCCCAGGTGACCCCCAGCCGCACGATATTCATGCCCCTGGCAGCGATGGCGGCCGCGGTCTCCTCATTCAGCGCGGTGCGGTAGCGGATCACGCCGTCCTCGTCCGGCAGGCAGTGCTTGTCCACAAAGTTGAGACCGTTGAAGATCCGCTGCCGGCCCTTGTCGTCAATAAAGCGTTGGCCTTTTACCGATATGCTGTTCATTCTTTTTGCCTCCGTCAGAAACGTATGGTGGGAATGGATCGTTTTTTTCAGTTGTCCAGGATCGGGCTGTCGGTCAGCGTCAGGCGGGGCTTTTTGTAGCCCTCCAGCTCCAGCAGCACGATCTCGTTGCGGCCCGTCTTCAGGAATGGTGCGGGCAGATAGGCCGTGTGCTGCGGGCCCTTTTCCCAATAGCGGGAAAGGATTCTGCCGTTGACGAAGATCACGCCCTTTTTGAACTGGTCCGTCAGCACGAAGGTGTCCTTCGGCTCGCCCTCGATGGCGAACACGGTGCGCAGCAGCTGCGGGCGTTTTTTGAATTTCGGGCTGCTCTGGCGGTCGTACTGCACTTCCTCCAGATGCGTCAGGGGCAGGGGATAACACTGCCAGTGGTACAGGATCTGGTTGCACAGGCGCACCGGACCGATCAGGCCCTTGCGTTCCGCCCGCATATGGGGACCGTAGTTGGCCCGTCCCATGTTTTCCACTAAAATCGTCAGCTTCAGGCCGCCCTCCGGCACCGCCAGCTTGATTTTATTCTTTTTGTCGTTCCGGTACTGGATGCCCGCAAAGGCGCCGTCCGCGAATACCCAGGCCCTGTCGTGCACGTCCATGACCAGCTCCGCCTTTTCGCGGGGGCCGCGCACCTCGCATTCGTAGCAGATAAAGCCGTAGCCCTGGCCCAGCTGCTCCATGCTCAGCGGCAGAACGGATTCGGTGGGGGAGGAGAGCGTCGGCAGCAGCGAGAGCAGATCGGCGCACTCGGTAAATTCCATCTCGCCGTAGGCGTGGGTTTCCGGCTCCGTCACCGCCGCGTCATTGGAAAACCCATAGGACGCCAGCAGCGACTGAAACGCCTTGTATTTGCCGGTCAAACCGCCGTACTCGTTGATGGGCGCGTCGTCGTCATAGCTGTTCACCGTGGGCTGGTATTCCTCATCGGTACAGTTGGCGCCGTTCATAAAGCCGAAGTTGGTGCCGCCGTGCATCATATAGATGGAAACGCCCGCGCCGCAGTCCAGCAGCTCCCGCAGGGATTCCGCGGCGTCCGCCATGGTGCGGGTGTGGTGCTTTTCGCCCCAGTGGTCGAACCAGCCGTTCCAGAATTCCGCGCACATCAGCGGCTTATCCGGCTGGAACTTTTTCAGCGCCGCAAAGTTGGCCCTGGCCCGGGAGCCGAAATTGACGGTCTTGTAGATCTCCTTCAGGGCGCCGCCGGTCAGCATGCCGTCGCTGCCGCCGTCGGAGGTGAACAGCTCCGCGGACACGATGCCCCGGGCCCGCAGCCCGGCCGCCAGATGGCGCAGGTACTCCTCGTCGTCGCCGTAGCTGCCGTATTCGTTTTCCACCTGCACCATGATCACGCCGCCGCCCTCGCCGATCTGGTGCGCCGCGATGATGGGGATCAGCCGGTCGAACCAGCGGTCCACCTTTTCCAGATAGCGCTCATTGGTGCAGCGCAGCTCCATGTCGTCGTACCGCAGCAGCCACCAGGGCAGGCCGCCGAACTCCCATTCACTGCAGATATAGGGGCCGGGCCGCACGATGGCGTACATCCCCAGCTCCTCGATCAGGCTGAGGTAGTCATCAAGGTTCAGGTTGTCCGCAAAGGTGAATTCCCCCTCCCGGGGCTCGTGCAGGTTCCAGGCCACGTAGGTTTCCACTGTGTTGCAGCCGCAGGCCTTGATTTTCAGCAGCCGGTCCCGCCAGTAGGCCCGGGGCACCCGGAAGTAATGCATGGCCCCGGCGACGACCCGGAATTTTTCGCCTTTTAAATAAAAATCGGATTTGCTTATCACAAAATCGTTCATCATTCGGTTCCTTTCCCTTTTATGGGGTTACTTTTTCCACCACGGAGATCGCCAGATTGTCCTCCCGGTCCACCTTGCAGTAGGCCACCCGGTAGGCGGGGTCGGAGCAGGCGATTTCCGTGCCGTTGTAAATAAATTCCATTTTGTTGATGTTGGCCCGGTAGCCCCGTCCCGTGGCGCGGAAGTAGGATTCCTTCAGCGAGGAGTACAGGGCGAACATCTTCATCACGTTCTCCTCGTCGCACAGGGGCCGGTTGACCAGCTCCGCGAAGGAATAGCCGGATTGGGAGTACACCGCCCGCATCTCCGCGTCCGAAAACAACGCCTGGGCCTCGTTGAACGAGAAGGGCCGCACGGGCAGCAGGCACGCCCCCACCGGGGCCAGCGACGCAGCGCAGGCCACCGTGTTGCCAAAGGACGCCACGTAGATATGCGCCTTGTAGTTGCCCACCACGCTGCGGAAGTTGGGGCTGCACAGCAGCTGGAAGGAAAACTCCGGCGCGTCCAGCAGTTCGGAAAGGCACTGCCGCGCCAGAATCTCGCTGCAAAAGGCCGTGGCCCGGTCGCCGGGGTCGGTCATTTCGTTGATCTTCTCCCTGCGCTTCTCCGACAGCATCGGATAATATCGTTTTGTCTGCTCCAGCGTAAGGGAGTTGATGTTCATTCGTTTGAAGATCATGATAGCTGTCCATTTCTTCGGCAAATTGTAGTTTAGCGAGCTGTTGCTCGCTGAACAGTCGTAAGTCGTGAGTCGTAAGACGTAAGAAATTGTTGCTCTGTCAGAATGGAAATCCCTTGCATTTCAACGTAATACAGGAACGCCCGAAGGGCTTCTTACGACTCACGACTTACGACTTGCGACTCGAGCCAACGGCTCGCAAAATCCCCCTTCACCGGTACGTCGCCGCGATCCTTTCCGCCTTTTCCTTCACCATTTCCCGCAGGGCGTCGGGGCGGACCACCTCGATCTTATCGCCGAACTGCATGATCCACGAAACCAGCCCGTCGTTGATGTTCATCTCCTCCCGCAGCAAAAACCAGCCGTCTTTGGAACGGCGCAGGGCCGCGTTTTCCCCAAAGCGGTCCACGATCTCCTCAATCAGGTCGGTGCTGCATTTCAGGTCTACCGTCTCCGGCGTGCCGCTGAACATGTTGAAGGTCTTGGAGGCGTAATCCGCCGAATCAAAGCTGGTCTTGTACTCGCTTACCTCGGAAAAGTGCCGGGCGGGCTCGTCCGTGATCTCCACCTTGTGGATGCGGTCGATGCGCACATTCATCAGGTTGTCGTATTTGCCGTTGTTGGCCACCAGATAATAGTGGTCGTTGGACCAGATCAGCGCGTAGGGGCTCAGCAGGAACTCCTTGATCTCCTCCTGGGCGGTGAATTTCTGGTCCAGCCTGCGGCGGGCGTATTTCAGCCGCACCTTTTTGCCCGCCTTGATGGCGGTATCCAGCGCGTCGATATTGTAGTAGATCTCCTCGTTGCTGCACTTGTGGCGGTTGTCGATATACACCTGCCGGTGGAGGCGGGCCGCCTGGTCCACGCTGACAAAGCTTTCGATCTTCTGGATCAGCAGCATGGTCTTGCGCTTGCTGATGAAATCCGCCGCCTGCACCGCGTCCGTCAGCAGGCGTACCTCCGCCGCCTCAAAGGGGCGGGAGGCCAGGAAGAAGCCGTTCTTCGGCGAGCGGGTCTTGATGATATCCATGCCGTAGTCCGACAGGATCTGCACGTCCTTGTAGATGGATTTCCGTTCGCATTCGATCCCGTACCGCTCAGACAGCAGGGAAGTCAGCTCCGTGGAATTGAGGATATGCTCCTCATCCGTATACTTTTCAAAGATCTCCTTGAGATACAGCAGCTTGAGCTTGGCGTCCGGTTTGCCTGCCATAAAAGGACCCTCCCTATACATTTTTTGGTACCCTGAGCCTATTATACAAAAAAAGTCTTGACAAATCAACAGGTAATGCTATAATTATTACGAAAAATGCTTCGGGGCGGGGTGAAATTCCCCACCGGCGGTAACAGTCCGCTAACCCGGCAGTCAGCCGGGCCGACAGGGTGGAATTCCCTGACCGACGGTACAGTCCGGATGAGAGAAGCGGCGGTTTTTGATTCAGCTATCAGCGCCCCCGATCGTTTCGAGGGCGTTTTTCTATTATTGTCCGGGAGGAAAGAAACAATGGAAAAAAAGAAAGTCAATGACAATCTCGGTAAGCTGATCAGTATGGGAATGCTGGCCGCGCTGGCGGTGGCCGCGGATATTTTTCTCCGCGTCCCGGGGATCGGCGGTTTTCTGACCTATGAGCCGAAGGATGTGATCCTGACGATCGGCGGTTTTATTTTCGGTCCCATTTCCGGTATCGTGATGTCGTTGGTCGTCTGTGTGATCGAAACGGTCACGGTCAGCACCACCGGTATCATCGGGTTGCTGATGAACTTCCTGTCTTCATCCGTATTTGTGGGCGTCAGCGCTGTAATCTATCAACGCAGAAAGACTCTTTCCCGCGCGGTGATCGGCCTGATCGCGGGCGCCTTCTCCATGCTGGCCATCATGCTGCTTTGGAATTACATTGTCACCCCTGTTTTTATGGGCGTTCCCAGGGCGGAAGTGCTGAAGCTTTTCCTGCCTTTGCTGATTCCCTTCAATCTGTTAAAGGCGTTCCTCAACGCGGCCCTTACCCTTTTCCTGTACAAGGGCGTTGTAACGGCGCTGAGAAAGACCCATCTGATCCCTGAACGGGAATCCAACGACGGCGGCAATAAAAAGAACAATACCATTCTCATCGTGGCTATCTCCGCCCTTGTTGCGATCACCCTTGTGCTGGTGCTGTTGATTTTTGCCGGCATCCTATCGTTCTGATCTCCTTGTCAGGGATCTCTCCTGTAGGGGCGGGCACTGACCGCCCGCCCCCAGATCTGTTGAAGCCAAATCCTATCAGTATCCGTGAGGAACCAACAGATAAGCGAACCCCGGGCGTCCGTTGGCGTCCGGGGTTCGCTGCTGTGCCGCGGATTTACTCCATGGCTTCCAGCTTGGCTTTGAAGTCGTCGATCCTCTCCTGGGTGTTGGTGATGCCGAGGGAATCCGCGATGTTCTCAATGAAGGGCAGCGCCTGCTCGATGGTAAAGCCCTTGCCCATCTCGATGATGTCCTCGTAGTCCTTGGCTTCGGGCACCAGCTCGTAGAACATTTCCGCCAGGGCGGGGGTCTCGATCACTTCACCGATGGTGGTGGATTCAAAAGAATACTTTGCCATAATAATAACTCCTTTACGATTGTGATTGCAGTTTCATAAAGTCCACTTTTTCCAGCGGGGTGTGGGGCAGATCGTCCATAAAGATGATTTCTCTTGGCACGGAGAACTTGGAAAGGTTCTTTTCGCAGGCTTTGATGATCTCCTGCCGGAACTCCTCCTCGTCGCCCTTCACCTTCAGGGAGGCGTACAGCCGCACCAGCGGCTTGCCGTTCTTTTCCGCCCGCACCGCGCAGGATTCGCGGATAAAGGGAAGCGTGTCCATCAGGTTTTCGATGTCCACGGGGTATACGTTGTAGCCGGAGATGATGATCAGTCTCTTTTTGCGTCCGGCAAAGAAGAAGAAACCGTCCTCGTCCACATAGCCCAGGTCGCCGGAGCGCACCCAGGCGGTGCCCTCCTCGTCGTAATACAGGCCCGCGTCCTTGGGGCCGTCCTTGGTGAGGTAGCCCTCCATGATGGTGGAACCGGCGATGACGATCTCGCCCACTTCGCCGGTGGGTACGGGCTTGCAGTTGTCGTCCCAGATCTCCATGCGCAGCCCCTCTAAGGGTTTGCCGATGGAGCCGTCTTTATACACCCAGTTGGTGTTGACGCAGCAAACGCTGCCCACTTCCGTCAGGCCGTAGCCCTGGCGCAGGCGCGCGTCGGTGCCGTTGGCGGCCAGCATGTTGTTGAACTCCTCCAAAAAGGAGGGGGACAGGTCGTCGCCGCCCACGAACATCATGCGGGTGTTGGACAGGTGCGGCCCGTCGAAGCCCGGCGTGTTGTACAGCTTTTTGAACATGTTCGGAATGCCGCCGATGCCGGAGATCCGGTTCTTTTTGTACAGCTTCACCGTCAGCCTGGCGTCGAACTGCATCAGCGGGATGATCCTCGCCGCGTTGCACATGGTCATGTGCATGGCCACCACCAGGCCCAGCGCGTGGAAGAAGGGAAGGATGATGATCTCGCCCTCTTCGCCCGGGTCCTCAATGTGGTCGATGTAGCCCATCTTGTGGACGTTCTCGTTGATGGCCTTGTTGGTCAGCTTGATGGTCTTGCTCTTGCCCGTGGTGCCGCCGCCGTTCAGGTAAACGGCCACGTCGCCGCTGTTGTTCTGTACGCCCGGCACGGTGCGCCCGTTGTAGCGGCGCATCACCTCTTTATAGTCCGTGGCGTTTTTGAACCGCACGATGGGCTTGAGCAGCGCCTCCGCCCGCGACGCCGCGAATTTCTTCAGCGGGCTGGCGTAGTCGGAGCAGTGGCACACCAGCACGGGCAGCCCCGTCTTATTGAGGGCCTCCACATGGTCCTTGCCCTTGTCGTGCTCCCGGAAATCCTTGGCCAGCAGGTCAAGGATCATGATGCCCCGGGAACGGGATTCCCGGATCGTCTCCAGCAGCACCTCCGTGGGCAGCAGCGGGTGGACGAAGTTGACGATGACGCCCAGCTTGTTCAGCGCGTAAAAACCGACGATGCTCTCGATATCCGTCGGAAGGAAGATGGTGTAGGCGTCGCCGCGCTTCAGGCCGAGCTCTTTGGAAAAATAGGCCGCCAGCGCTTCGATATCGCGGATCATCTCGCTGCGCATCACGATCTGATCCATGTGCTGCGCCTGTTTGTAATTGCCGTACTGTTCCGTAGCGGCCAGATAGAATTCGTAGCAGTTGTAGTCGCCGGATTCTATCATATTGCAAATAGGACCTTCCATATGATGTTTCTCTTTCCTTTTCCCCTGAATGGTTTTTCCTTCCCGTTCTCAGTCGACCCGGTGGCCGTTTTTCAGCGGGATCACCCGCTTCATCAGCGGAATGTTGAGCGTGCCCGTCATAACGTCGCCGTCGATGACGACCTCCGCGCTGACAGGGATTGTTCTGCCCTTGCCCATATCCACCATGCCTTTTCCGCTCAGCTTGTTGCCCTCTTCCACGATATCACGGGTGGTGATCTTGAAGGCGCTGAACTTGTCCGGCAGTTTGAAATCCACGGCGTATTCCCCGTTGTTGTCGGCGATGGTCACGCCGATGGGGCCCTTGTAGATCAGCATATTGACGGTAACTTCCCAATTGCCGATTCCGATCATACTGCTTCCTCCTTATGGCTGCTGTCTGATGGCGCCCGCGGGGCGGTCCCGCGGCGGAAAAGGGGACAACGCAGCAAAATATCCCACTTTCTTTGTCACTTTATCAAAAAAATATTAAGGAAACAATAACAGAATGTTAACAATTCGTTACAAAGAAAAAAGAAAAAAGCGGGAATTGTCTGTTGCAAGACAGTTCCCGCTGTGTGTGTATGATAATATATTTTATTTCCGCCGGAAGGCTCTCCGCGGCGGCGCCGTCAGGCCCGTTTCCGCTCGCCCAGATCCACCGGAGGCTGCGCCTCCACCCGCTTGATAT
The DNA here is from genome assembly GCA_946409885.1 of uncultured Clostridia bacterium. GTDB lineage: Bacteria > Bacillota > Clostridia > Oscillospirales > Acutalibacteraceae > RUG806. The sequence continues at coordinate 9,073 of CAMJYF010000025.1, forward strand.
CCGCGCCGACGGCCGTCAGCTTGAGGACCACGTCCTCATAACCGCGGTCGATGTGGATGATCTCCTCGATCTCGGTCGTACCCTTGGCCACCAGCCCCGCGATGATCATGGCGGCGCCCGCGCGCAGGTCGTCCGCCTTGACGGGAGCGCCCTTCAGCTGTGGCGTGCCCTGCACGATGGCGGCCTTGCCCTCTATCTGGATCTGCGCGCCCATGCGGGTGAGCTGGTCCACGTATTTAAAGCGGTTGTCCCACACGCCGTCGGAAACGACGCCAACGCCCTCGCACACGGTCAGCAGCGCGGTGAACTGGGGCTGCATATCGGTGGGGAAGCCCGGATGGGGCAGCGTTTTGATGTTGCAGGAGCGCAGCCGCCCGGTGGCGTGCACGCGGATGGCGTCGTCCATCTCCTCCACATAGGCGCCGCATTCCCGCAGCTTGGCAGTGATGGGCTCCAGATGCTTGGGGATCACGTTCTTCAGCAGCAGGTCGCCGGCGGTGGCGGCGGCCGCCACCATGTATGTTCCCGCCTCGATCTGGTCGGGGATGATGGAATAATCGCAGCCGTGCAGGTCGGAAACGCCCTCGATCTTGATCACGTCCGTGCCCGCGCCCTTGATGTTGGCCCCCATCAGGTTCAAAAAGTTGGCCAGGTCCACGATGTGGGGCTCCCTGGCGGCGTTTTCCAGAATGGTAAGGCCCCTTGCCTTGACCGCGGCCAGCATCACGTTGATGGTGGCGCCCACGGATACCTTGTCAAAGTACACCGATGCGCCCAGCAGCTTGCTGGCCTTGGCCTCGATCACGCCGCCGTCGGTGGAGATCAGCGCGCCCAGGGCGGAAAAGCCCTTCAGGTGCAGGTCGATGGGGCGCACCCCGCCGAAGTTACATCCGCCGGGCATGGCCACCTGCGCGCAGTTGTACATGCCCAGCATGGCGCCCAGCAGGTAGTAGGAGGCGCGCATGTTTTTGGTGAGCTCATAGGGCACCGCCTGCGAACGCACGTTGCGCGTGTCGATCTGGATGACGGATTTGGACAGGTAGCGGACGTCCGCGCCCAGCGCCTCCAGAATCAGCAGCATGGAGCTGATATCCCGGATCTCCGGCACGTTTTCTATGGTAAACACGTCCTTTGCCAGCAGTGTGGCGGGCAGAATGGCCACGGCGGCGTTTTTGGCGCCGCTGATATTGATCTCGCCGTGCAGCCGCTGGCCGCCGCGAATAACGAATTTTTCCAAAAGGAGCACTTCCTTAATGATAAAATATAGCAGGGCGATCGGCCCGAAACAGTCTATACGCAACTTTAACATTATAGCACCAACGGTGCGGAAAGAAAAGTGCTGAATCCGATAAAAATGTCAAAAATTGAAAATTCAGGAAAAGCGACAAAAATCAAACCGTGATCTCGTTCTTTCCTTGGCATAATTCATAGATTTTTCCGTTGATCCGCGCCTCGGCGGCAACGCCCTCCGGCACCGTAAAGGTGTAGCGGATGCGTTCGCCGTCCCGCTCCCAGCGGGAGGCCACGGTGCCGCTGACGGTATCGATGGCGGCGGAAACATAGGTGAACCGGTCGTCCGTCTCCGGCATAAAGATCACTTCCCTGAAGCCGCAGCTGCCCTCCTTCTGACGGATGCCCGCCATGTTCTCATACATCCAGTCGCCCACCGCGCCGTAGGCGTAGTGGTTGAAGGAATTCATGGAGTCGGTGGCAAAGGTGCCGTCCGGCTTCTGGCCGTTCCAGCGCTCCCACATGGTGGTGG
>CAMJYF010000026.1 GCA_946409885.1 uncultured Clostridia bacterium
CAGTGTTCACCCAATTCCATCATCTGCCCGCAACAAGTACCGGCAGAAAATTCTTTTTGAGCTGGTCGCATTATTTAAAGCTGATGCGGATCGGCAATGTGGAAGAACGCCATTTTTACGAAATCGAATCCGTCAGGAACAATTGGAGCCTGAGCGAACTGAAGCGCCAGTTTGACAGTGCGCTTTATGAAAGGATCGCCCTCAGCAAAAACAAAGACGAGGTCTATCGTCTTTCCTTAGAGGGACAAACGGTGACCTCGCCGAAGGATGCGGTAAAAGATCCGTATATTCTTGAATTTTTAGGATTGCCGGAATTGCCGGCGTATTCGGAAAATGAACTGGAAAACCGGATCATTGACCACTTGCAGCAGTTTCTGCTGGAACTTGGCACCGGTTTTGCCTTTGTCGGGCGGCAGGTCCGGTTTACGTTTGAAGAGGAACACTTTTTTGTCGATCTTGTATTCTATAACCGTTTGCTGCGCAGCTTTGTTCTGTTCGATCTAAAAATCGGCGAGCTGAAGCATCAGGATATCGGGCAGATGCAGATGTATGTGCATTATTATGACAGGGAAGTGAAGCTGCCGGAGGAAAATCCCACCGTAGGTATCATCCTGTGCAAAGACAAAAACAACGCGGTGGTGGAAATGACCCTGCCGGAGGACAACGCGCAGATTTTTGCCAGTAAATACGAAACCGTTCTGCCCAGCAAAGAGGAACTGAAAAGATTGCTGGAAGATCCCTCCGCCGGGGCAGCGGATTGACGCCGACCGAAGATGGAAAAGAGGCGTTGCTGTGGTAGCGGTTTTGTTTGTTTTGCGAAATGGCAGCTCATTTTGCCTTGCTGACCCACGGCGGCTGCCAGGAAAGGAACCGATCGTATGAAACAATTCCTTGAAAAAATCCCCACCGCCAGCATCGTCCTGCTGATCGTCGCCGGCATGTTCGCGGCCTGGGGCGGGTACCAGAGCAGGAGGTACCGCGCCGCCTGCGCCGTGTTTGACAGCGCGGAACAGATCGAAAACGTCGGGGCGCTCACCCCGGCGCAGCTGGCGGCGTATGAAGGCAAAACGGTCTGCTTTTTCGGAGCGCTGACCGTGACCGGTACGCCCGCCGATCCTTTGACCGGCGTGACCGTTCCCGGCGCGCTGGCGCTGACGCGGCGGACTTCGATGTACCAGTATTCCCTGTCCGACGACAGCGTGGTCACGGACTGGTTCAGCTATCAGATGCCCAACGTGAACGGAAAAAACGGCGAGCGGTACGAAAACCCCGTCTTCCCGGCGGAGCTGGGCGGGCTGACGCTGCTGTGCGGCGCGTCCGTCGGCCCCGTGAAGCTGGCGGACGCCTATGCGCGGGCGTTTACCGCCTCCTATCCCTACGTGGCGTCGGCGGGGCAATACAGCGATTATGAGACGGACAGGGCGTTCGACAACGCCTACGGCCTTACGCCGCAGGACGGCGGTTACGGCAGCGGGGATCCCGACGACCCGCATTTGGGCGACCTGCGCGTCCGCTATGAATACATCCCGGCGGAAGCGGCAGGCGGCCGGCTGTTCTTCTTCGGCCGGCTGTCCGGCGGCGTGCTGGGCGCGGAGGATCCCGAAAACGCCTTTATGATGGACGGCTGCGAAACCTTTGCGCAGGCGCGGGAAAAGGCGGCCGGGGACCGCAAAGACAACGCGAACGGCCTGTTCCTTTTCGCGGGGCTCAACGCCGCGGCGGCGGTCGCCGTCTTCGGCGTGAAAACCCTCCGAAACAGAAAAAGAGGTGCGGAAGGATGAAAAAACTCAAACGGGCGGCGCTGTTTCTGAGCGCCGCGCTGCTGCTGTTCGTATTCGCGCCGTTCGTACCGGCGGATTTCGGCGATTACGCCGGGGATTCCGACTACGGCTACGACGACTACGATTCCTACGACTACGATGACGACGACGACGACGACGACGACGGCTGGTTCTTCGGCGGGTCCGGCAGCTCCGGCGGGTCCGGCGGAAAGAGCTCCTACTACTCCTTCGGGGATTACCCCGCGGAGGACGTGTACTACGGGGCCATGCGGCTGGCGGACAGCCTGGGCCGGACGATCCGGGACGGCACCCTCAGCACGGAGGCGCTGCGTACGCCGGGGGACGACGACAGCGGCGCCGCCCTCGTCGGTCTGGCGCTGCTGCTGGGCACGGCGGCCATCGTCACGGTGGTGATCCTGCGCGCCCGGTCGCGCAGAGGCGCCCGCCGCAAACGGAAGGTGACCGTCAGAAGCACCGGCCATCAAAACACCCGTTCCGTGGCTCCCGGCGCGCAGCCCACGCCGCAAAGCGCATTGCAGAATATCAGCGAGTATTACCGGCTTGACCCGGATTTCTCCGAGGCAGAGCTGTCTGAAAAGATCGCCAACTGGTACGTGCGATTCCAGAACGCGTGGCAGGCCCGGGATCTGGAGGAGCTGCGCCCCTGTCTGACCGACGCCTTCTACGCCCAAATGGACCGTCAGATGGCCGTCTACCGTCAAAAGAAGCAGACGCCCCACGTGGAGCGCATCGCGGTGCTGGGCGTGACCTTGTCTGGTTGGCGGCAGCGGGGCGGCGAGGACCTGATGACGGCCCGGCTGCGCACCCGCATTGTGGATTACGTCACCGACGACGCCACGGGCAAAATCGTCCGCGGCAGCGACACGGCGGAAAAATTTATGGAATACGAGTGGACGCTGACCCGCAAAACGGGCGTAACAACCACCGCGGGCGGCGGCGTGCGGGTGCAGAACTGCCCCAACTGCGGCGGCACGGTCAATATCAACCGCACCGCGAAATGCCCCTACTGCGACAGCATCATCACCGTGGATTCCTCCGACTGGGCCGTCTGCGAAATCAAAGGCCTTTCCCAACGGACCGGGAAGCGGTAATGGGGGATTTGTCGAACCAATTCGGAATGCGGAATTCGGAATGCGGAATGATTGTGAACCTGCGTTTGTGTGCAATTTGAAACGTCCGGATTTGATTATCTCGTTGATTCTTTAAGACACCCAATTACAATCAAATCGCGTCAGCGATTTCCGAAATTCCGCATTCCGTATTCCGAATTCCGCATTAAAACGGCTCGACCAACTCCCAATTTGCCGCCATCCACCAAAAAAAACCGTGATAAACCACAAAAAAGCGGTATCGGTTTCCCGACGCCGCTTTTCTTTTCATGCAGCATACCGCATCAGAACACGTCCGATTCAATGTAATCCACGCCCAGGGATTTGCTGTAATTCAGCGACAGCAGATCGTTGCAGGTCCATACGGCAAATTCCAGCCCCGCGTCGTGGAAGGCCTGCACCATCTCCTCCGTCACGCAGCGGTAATCCGCGTCGATGGAAAAGCCGTGCTCCAGGCAGCGCTCCCAGCCCGTGTCGTCCGCGCCGTAGGTCAGCATGATGGGCAGGTCCGGGAACTGCTCCCTTGCCTTCAGCAGGTTATCAAAATCAAAGGACTGCAGAATGCATTTGGAAAGGTCGTATACCTCCCCGGCCAGTGTGAACACCTGATTCACCTGCTCGTCCGTGTAGCCGCCCTTCAGCTCGATAAAGCAGATCATATCGTTCTCCTTCATCACCTCCAGGTAGCGGCGGAAGGTGCAAAGGTATACCTCGCCGAGGTTTTTGCGTTTCAGCGGCTGGGCGGTCAGCTCCTCCAGCGTGTGGTCGGCAATGGCCAGCACCGTGCCGTCCTTCAGTGTGATCTCGCCGTCGTGGCTGCACACAAACTCACCGTCTTTGGTGATGCGCACGTCGGTTTCCGCGCCGCCGCTGCCGTGCTCCGCCGCCTTTTGAAAGGCCAGCTCCGTGTTCTCATGGTACACGCCGCTGTAGCCCCGGTGGGCGATCATGCACACCTGCTTTTGCGGCGCCCCGCCGAACAGGCTGCCGAAGGCGGTGAAAACGGACATCAGCGTGGCAAGGACCATTTTGAAAATTAACTGTACAGACATGGTCGTCTCTCCTTTTCTGTTCCTATTAAAGTAATCATAGCACCGCCGCCGGCGTTTTGCAATCCTTTCCCATCAGAACCTGCGCAAAAAACGGCGCAATCATTGAAAAAACGTGACTTTCCATAAAAATACAACTGTGAAATTGTGTGATATTTCCATAATAAAGAATTTCAAGAGAATACCGGAAATCTATTGACAAAACAATACATGATAATTATAATATAATTATGGAAACAATATCATTTGAATGGGATGAAAACAAGAATTCCATCAACAAACAAAAACACAAAATCTCCTTTGAAGAAGCCGCAACCGCATTTTATGACGATAACGCGCTTCTGATAGACGATCCGGAGCATTCCGAATCAGAGGAGAGATTTATTCTGTTGGGGAACAGTTTTTCCGCCAATCTGCTTGTTGTCTGTCACTGCTATCGGGCATCAGAAACCGTCATTCGCATCATTTCCGCGCGAAAGGCAACCAGACATGAAGCGGAACAATACTATGGATGAGAGGTGAATGAATATGAGAGAAGAATATGATTTTTCCGGGGCAAAAAAGAATCCCTACGCCAAAATGCTGAAAAAGCAGATCACGATCAATATCGACAGCAACGCCATCGCGTATTTCAAAGAGCAGGCCGCCGCCACAGGCATTCCCTATCAGACGCTGATCAATCTGTACCTGACGGACTGTGCCAGACAGCACAGAAAACTGACAGTCTCGTGGGAATGACAAGGGAACCTCTCCCTCCGCAAAACAGCAAACGCTGCCCGTCTTTGAGGGGAGATAATGTTTTTTCAGGCAGACTGATGAAACTGCCGTGCGGTGAACCGGTTCCGTCCGCCGCGCGGCGTTTTGTGTATATACAGCGCAGTCGCCCGCTGGTGGCAATCCGGCCCCCGCGTCCGAAGGCAAATGATACGGCCGCGGTCAACGGCCGTCATTTTAAACAAAAATATCCCAGAACAATTGTGCATCAATAATGAATTGGTAGAACTTCAAAAGAATCCCGTTTTCGCTTGACTTCTCCTGCCCGTTTGCCTATAATGTGCGCGGAAAAACGGCTTTCCAACATTTTTTCATGACAACCGGAATGGGGTGACAACATGAAAATCGATACCAACAAACCTTTCCCTTCCCGCTTTCAGGCGCAGTACGACAGGGTGTTCGGCCAGGAAGCGCCGCTGTTTATGGTGGTGGGCGACCTGACGCTGGCCCAGCAGTACGGCGAATGCGCCCTCTGCTTTGCCCCGGACGCGGTGTATGCCTTTGACGAGGCCCACCAAGACGGCGTTCTGCGGGTGGGGTACGACGCAATCAAAGAGGCCAAGGTCAAGCGCATGTACGGCAACGCCACCTTTGACGTGTACTTAAAGGAGGGCGGCCGGAAAAAGCTGGTCCGCTTCACCTTCGCCGCCGCCAACGTGGCGGACGCCGGCGCGGATTTCATCAACGGGATGATCGCCGGGGAGGACGCGGCGGAGCTGCTGGCCGGGGTGGAGAACACCTTTTTAAAGCAGCGCTCCTTCTGCCCCAAGTGCGGCCGAAAGCTGCCCTCGCCGGACGCGGAATGCCTGAACTGCAAGGGCAAGGGGAAGATGATCTCCAAATTTGCCCAGTACGCCAAGCCCTTCAAAAAGGGGCTGATCGTGTGCATGCTGCTGTCCGTCTTCACCACCGCCATGTCCCTGATCCCGCCCTATGTGACGGGCTATATGGTGGATACGGTGCTGCCCGCCCGCGACGGCAAGGCGCTGGTCACCATGATCCTGGCGCTGCTGGGGGTATACGTGCTGCAGTACGCCGTCTCCGCCCTGCGCACCTACCTGCTGCGCATGACCGGCGACAAATTCATCATCGGCATGAAAAAGGATATTTACGCCCGGGCGCAGCACCTGCCCATGAGCTTTTACGACAAGACCTCCACCGGCTCCGTCATCAACCGCATCAACGGCGATACCGCCATGATCCAGAACTTCGTGCTGCGGGTCACCCAGGACGCGGTGGTGCAGTTCTTCACGCTGATCGGCATTCTGGTCATCATGTGCTGCCTGAACTGGAAGCTGACCCTGTTCTCGCTGGCGCCCATCCCCTTTGTGGCGCTGATCGGCCGCTTTTTCGGCAAAAAGATCGGCCCCCGCTATATGCGCCTGTGGCGCAGGGGCGCTTCCATCACCACGCTGCTGACGGATACCATCCCCGGCATCCGGGTCATCAAGGCCTTTACCAACGAAAAGGCGGCGGTGGACAAATACAACGCCTATAACGACGAGTGGCTGAAGGAAGACGCCCACGTGGCGAAGATCTCCAGTATCTTCCCGGCGTTCATGACCTTCCTCGTCACCTGCGGCTCCCTCATCATCTGGTATTCCGGCGGTTCCTTCGTTATCTCCGGCGAAACGGGCTTTTCCATCGGCCTGCTGGTCAGCTTCGTCTCCTACGCCAGCATGTTCTACGGCCCCGTCAACTTCTTCGCCAACTTCTCCGATACCTACCAGAACACCCTGGCCAGCGCGGAAAAGCTGCTGGACATTCTGGACGCGGAGCCGGAGCACGACTTCGGCAAGGGCAACGTGCCGGAGCGCATTGAGGGCAAGATCGAGCTGAAGAACGTCAATTTCTCCTTCGACCGCTCCAAAAAGACCCTCAGCAACATCAATCTCACCATCGAAAAGGGCGACGTGGTGGGCATCGTGGGCACCACCGGCAGCGGCAAGTCCACCCTGATCAACCTCATCATGCGCTATTACGACGACTATGAGGGCGAGATCTTCATCGACGGCAAAAACATCCGGGATATCGATATGTCCTACTACCGCAGCCAGATCGGCTTTGTGCAGCAGGAGCCGCTGATGTTCAAGGATACCGTCTTCAACAACATCGCCTACGGCAGCCCCAACGCCCACGTGGAGCAGGTGCTGCGGGCGGCGGATATCGCCAACGCCCACGGCTTTATCTCCCGGCTGCCGGAGGGCTACGACACCCTGCTGGGCGAGCGCGGCACCGGCCTTTCCGGCGGCGAGCGCCAGCGGGTCTCCATCGCCCGGGCGGTGATGAAAAACCCGTCCATCCTCATCTTCGACGAGGCCACCGCGGCGGTGGACAGTGAAACGGAGCACCTGATCCAGGAGGCCATCGAGCGGCTGATCCGGGGCCGCACCACGCTGATGATCGCCCACCGGCTTTCCACCCTGCGCAACGCCAACAAGATCGTGGTGGTGGATAAGGGCGAGATCATTGAATGCGGCCCGCCGGAGGAGCTGCTGGCCCAAAAGGGCAAGTATTACAAGCTGGTGCAGATCCAGTCCATGGGCGAGCAGCTGCAAAAGCAGAAGGCCGCCGAAAACTTTGAATAAGGAGGCGGCGCGGCATGATCACCTATATTGACGGTCCCGAGGCGCGCATCACGCCCAACGACGGCATTTTTGTGGACGTGGAATTTTACCACACCAAACAAAAGCTGACCGGCCTGGAGCCCCACCGGCTCTTTCCCCGGTCCGGCGGCAACCGGTACGTGGCCCTGCTGGACGGCGACGGCAACCAGGTGGCGGTGATCCGCAACGCGGATAACCTGCTGCCGGAATCCAGAGAGACGCTGCTGGCGGCCATGGAGGAATACTACATGATCCCCCGCATCACGCGGTTCATCAAAATGACGGAAAAATTCAAGATATGGATGTGGACAGCCCAGACCGACAAGGGCGAGATCACCTTTGAGATCCGCAACCATATCGCCTCGGTCAAGCCCCTGTACGACGGCCGCGTCCTCATCAAGGACGCCAACGACAACCGCTACGAGATCCCCGATTACCGCCAGCTTGACAAAAAGAGCCAGAAAATGCTTTTACCGAAACTATAAAACAGGAGGAGTACGCAATGAAACTGATGATAGCGATCGTGAACAACGACGACAGCGCGGTGGTGGCCTCCGCGCTGACCAAGGAAAACTTTGTGGTGACCAAGCTTTCCACCACCGGCGGCTTTTTAATGGTGGGCAACACCACCTTTCTGATCGGCATGGAGGACAACAAGGTGGAGGCCGCCAAAAAGATCATCTCCCAGTATTCCCACACCCGCACCCACCAGGCCGCCACCACCGAATCCTTCGGCCGCGGCTTTGCCGAAGGGGCCCTGGCCCACGACGTGACCGTAGGCGGCGCCACCGTGTTCGTGCTGGGCGTGGAGGAGATGGAAAAATACTGATCCGCCCGCGTCCCTTCCGCGCATGGACGACCAAGAGAAGAAGGGTCCCCGAACGTTTTTTCCGTTCAGGGACCCTTGCTTTTTTGATTTTTCCACGGACCGTTCCGCGACGGCTGATCTTATTGTTGTATAAAGACCGGCTTTTCGGCGGGGGACAGCGATCACTCGTATTCCGTCTGAATGGCCTCGTGGCGGCAGCGGACCACGCACATGCCGCACTGGGTGCATTTTTCCTGCATGATGGTAAACGGCTTGCCCCGCTCGCCGAAGGGGGCCTTTTCCGGGCAGACGTGGCGGCAGACGGTGCAGCCGACGCAGTTTTCCGGCAGAATCGTCACCTTTTTCAGCCGCCGGTGATCCGGGCAGGGCTCGATGGCGTTGTTGGGGCAGATGTTTTCGCAGTGGCCGCAGCCCACGCATTTCTCCTTGGGGATCTCATATTTCGATTTATCCGGAGCCGCGCCCTGGGGCACGCCGAACAGGCACACCCACGCGCAGGCGCCGCAGCCCACGCACTTTTCCTCAATGATCCTGTATGCCATGGCTCACCCTCCCGAAGCGGGGCTCAGCAGCCAGATCTCGTCCCCGTCGCTGAGCTTCTGTGATTTTTTGCGGCAGCTTTCGCCGTTGACGTAGACCACCGCGTCCTTGAACTGCAGGCCGGATGCCAGCTGCGCGCCGCCCAGCTTTTCATGCAGCGCGTCGAATACGTCCTTCAGCTTTTCCGCGCCCACCTCCACTTCGGCTGTGCGCGTATCCACACGAAACACGCCGAAGAGCTTTACCTTTACCTGCGCCATTACCGGTACGCCTCCTTTACCGCCGCGTCATAGACGCTTCTGTCGATTTTGATGCCCAGCGTTTTCAGCCGGTGCCAGGTGGGGATGCCGTCCTTCCAGCCGCGGGCGCGGTAGTAGACGGGCATCATCTTATCCAGCGGCACCTTCGTGCGCGGGTCCTTCGGGTCCTGGGGCTCGTCGGTGAGGCGGCCGGGCAGGGTGTCCGCGTCCGCCTTCTGACCCAGTATCACGTTGGCGATGCGCTCCGCGTTGTAGCCGTAGGCGCCCCAGGTGAGCATCTTCCCCATGGTGGAGGGGATGCCCGTGGCGTATTTGATGGCGTAGGATTCCGGCAGCAGCGGGATGTTGATGGCCGGGGCCTTGGTGAAGTGGCTCAGCAGGTTGATCACCGGGCCCACGTAGGGGAAGGCCGCCAGGATGATCTTGGTCAGCGGCCAGTTGGGCTTGTCGATCAGAAAGCCCGGCAGCACCGCGTAGCTGGTGAACAGGCACTCGCCGCCGGCGGAGACCGCCTCCATCAGGTTCTGGAACATGATGGCCAGCGCCGCCTTGCCGTGGTAGGTAAGGGAATCCACATCCAGGCCAAGGCCTTCCACCACCACCAGATAACCGGCGTTCAGGTGGCAGCCGCCCCGGTTGGCGGTGGCGTAGCCCAGGCCGTGGCCCACCGCGTGGCGCGGGGTGTAGGCCGCCAGCTCCATGCCCTTGGCGTTGATGGCGTAATCCTTGCCGCCGAACTCCTCGCTCAGCCAGCGGGAGCCGTTGGCCAGCAGATCGCCGTCGCCCTCCCGCAGGGCGATCTTGTGGAACATCTCTTCGATGTTGTCGGTCTTGCCGAAGCGCAGGCCGAAGTCCCGCACGCCCTTTTCCGCCAGCTCCATGGCAAAGGCCACGGTGCCCGCGGCGGAGATGGAATCCATGCCCAGCTCGTCCAGCACGTAGTTCCAGCGGATGATCTTTTCGATATCGTCGTTGAGGATATTGGCGCCCAGCAGCCCTAATATCTCCAGCTCCGGGCCCTTGACCACCTTGTCGTCCACCTTCACCATGCGGGCGCAGCGGATGGCGCAGGTGGTGCAGGCGGCGTTGCTGACCAGATGGTTTTCCGCCAGCTCCTCGCCGGAGATCTTTTCAAAGCCGTCGAAGCGCCCGGCGCTGAAATTCTTGGTGGCAAGGATCTTATGGGCCTGCATGGGGGCGATGAGCCCCGCCGTGCCCAGCTTTGGCAGCTGGCGGCCCGTCAGCGGATGGGTCTTGAGGATATGCACCCATTTTTCGTTGGTCTTTTTCAGTTTGTCCCGGTTGCGCACCGTGGGCAGCGCCGTGCCGAAGGCGGTGACGGCCTTCAGCTTTTTATCGCCGAAGACGGCGCCCACGCCGCCCCGGCCCGCCGTGCGCTCGCCCGAGAACACGCAGGCGTACAGCACCTTGTGCTCCCCGGCGGGGCCGATGACCAGCTTGCCGGTCTGTTTGGGCAGCTTTTCCTGGGTCTCCGTGGTGGTGCAGCCCCACAGGGAGGAGGCGTCCGTAAAGATCACGTCGTCGTGCAGGATGCTGACGGTGACGGGCGTTTCGCTTTTGCCCGTAAAGATGACCGCGTCGTACCCGGCGCGCTTGAGCCACAGGCCGAAATCGCCGCCGCAGTTGGAGGAGGTGACGATGCCCGTCAGCGGGGAAACCGTGGAGATGTTGAAGCGGGAGGAATTGGGGCAGCCGCAGCCCGTCAGCGGGCCGGTGGTGACCACGATCCAGTTGTCCTCGTCAAAGGCCTTCATGCCCGCGTGGACGTGGTGCAGCAGGATATCCGCCGCCATCACCTTGCCGCCCAGCGTGCGCTT
>CAMJYF010000027.1 GCA_946409885.1 uncultured Clostridia bacterium
AGGACCGGCTGCGCCAAGAGAACCGGCTGCTGGAATCCACCCGCGGCATCGGCAGGAAGCTGGCGGGCTACGCCATGGCCATCGGGGACGAGACCGAGCTGGAGCCCCGTATCAGCTTTATCCGGCAGGAGTTCTACTGCCCGGTAGACAACCCGGTGCTGACCATCGCCTGCCAGATCGGCATACTGAACGCGGACCAGTACAAACTCCCCTACTCCAGTCAGAACGCCCTGAAGACGGAGCTGAGCTACTATGAGATCGGCTCTCTGCGCGTGCTGATGCTGCCCTGCGAGCTGTTCCCGGAGCTGGCTTACGGGGGGTACCTTTGCGCGGAGGAATCGGCGGAGGGCGAGCCGCCGGAAATCAACCCGCCGACGCTGACGGAGATCGCGGAGGACAGGGACCTGCTGATCTTCGGTCTGGCCAACGACGAGCTGGGGTATGTGATCCCGCCAAACGATTTTCTGCTGAACGAATCGGCTCCCTATCTGGACAGGGCCGTGGACCGGCTGGGCCGGCGGCACTATGAGGAGACCAACTCCCTGGGCCCGGAGACCGCCGGGTACATTGCCGAGGCGCTGGCCAAAATCATGATTTATGTAAAAGCGGCGAAAGCCGAGCAATAACGGAGGAAGAACAGAAAATGAAACACGCAAAAAAAATCATCGCATTGCTGCTGGCGGCCGTGATGGTGCTCATGGCCTCCGCCGTGCCCGCGCTGGCGGCCTCCAAGCTGGACCCCTCGGAAGGGCCCGCCCAGAAGGCCGAAAGCATCCTGTACCGCATTCTGGACAAACTGATCGACATTTTAGTAAAGACGCTGAACATGCTGATCCCGGGGCTTAACTGGACGGGCCGCTGGCCCACCGCCAAGAACTACTCGCCCCAGTATTTCTATGAGGGCGAGGCGGCCTTTGACACAGAGGTGCAGCCGGAGGCCCGCTGGAGCGCAGGCTTTTCCACCGCCTCGCTGATCGAGGGGCTGGACATCATGAACGGCGAATACTATATGGCCGGAACGCTGGAGCCCTTTAACGGCCGCGTTCCCGTGGAGGTCATCGACGATATGGCCGTGTGCGCCTACGCCCTTTCCGACGGGGTGAGCGGCACCGTGGTGCAGGCCGTGATCGACGGCTACGGCCTGGCCAGGGGCGACGTACTGGAAATCCGCAAGCTGGTGGACGACTTCGCCAAGGCCAACGACGTGATCAGCATCAACGTTTCCGTGCTGCATCAGCACTCCTGCATCGACATTCTGGGCATGGGCGCGCCGCTGGTGCCCGCCGTGTTCACCAACCCCGCCTACTCCCTGCTGAACAAAGATACCGACGACTTTGTGGGCGGCAAGAACCCCTCCTTTATGAAACACCTGTACGAGGTGACGGCGCGGACCATCACCGAGGCGGTGGAATCCATGACGGAAGGCCAGCTGTATTACGGCTATGCGGACGTTTCCGACTACATCAAGGACAAGCGCGACCCGCAGGTGTTTGACCCCAACATGAGCCGTTTCCGCTTTGTGCCGGACGGCGACGCCGATGAGATATGGATCTGCGAGGCGGGCATCCACTGCGTGGGCCTGGGCGCCGGTCCCGACCGCATCACCAGCGACTTCCCCTACTACCTGAAGCAGTACATCAAGGAGAACGCCGGGGCGGACGTGGTATATGTGAACGGCGCGGAGCTGGCGCTGACCGCGGATTACGCGCTGATTGACGTGGAAGAAACCGAAATCAACACCCGCATGAAGGCCATGGGCGAAACCCTGGGGCAGAAGATCATTGACATTGACAACGACCAGCCGCTGGATCCGGTGCTGAACATTGCCCATAAGGAAGTGGCCGTGAAGGCCGAAAACCAGATCCTGATCCTGGCGGTCCGCGAGGGCCTGATCAACAGCGTGGTGGCAAAGGACGGCCTGGGCTTTACCCTGATCACCGAGATCGGCTACATGGAGCTGGGCAACAAGGTGGGCGTGTTCTTCGCCCCCGGCGAGTTGTCCCCCGAGGTGATCTGGGGCGGGGCCACCACCCCCGACAAGAGCTGGACCGGCGACAGCTGGGACTATGCCCCGCTGGCCGAGACCGCCGGTGTGGAAACGGCCCTGTGCTTCGGCCTGTGCAACGACCAGATCGGCTACATCCTGACGGACAACGACGTCCGCTCCATCTTTACGGAGAACGAGGAGATCAACGCCTCCTCCTATCATTCCGCCTCCACACTGACGGAGAGCTTTGAAAGCCTGCTGGCGGCGGTAAAGTAATACGGATATGACGCATCGCTCAAAAAAGCCGGACGACCGGTTATCGGAACTGACCATCCGCCTGACGCTGGACGCCCCCGCGGAAACGCTGGGGCTGGCGGACGGGTATCAACGCTTTTTTGACGGCGGCGCGAAACAAAAAAAGCACCGCGGCGGCGCGGCGGAGAGCGGGTTTCTGCTTGACTGCCGCGCCGCCGGGGACGCCTGCCTGTGCGAGATCAGGGCCGCGCGCGATTTGCGGGAATGGGAAAAGATCCCGCCGGCGGATTACTTCCGCTATACGGAAGCGCTGGCGGCAGGGTACCTTCTGCGGCTGCGGCAGCGGCTGAAGACCGACCTGCGGCCGCACATCACCGGGGTTGCCGTTGAAACGCCCCTGACCGCCTGCCTGCGCCGCCCGGAAGAAGCGCCGCCAAGCCTGCTGAGACACGCCCGGAAGCTGTTTCCGGAACGGCAGGACATGCGGGTAACGGCAATCAACGAAAGCGGAAGCGTTCCGGTGCTGACGCTGCAAAAGACAGACGGCTTTACCGCCGCGTGGTTCCGGCCGGGGCAGTATATACTGCTTGGGCCGCAAAACGGGACCGGCACGGCGGAGCCGTTTTTACTGTGCGCCTCCCCCGCCCTGACGCGGGAGGGAAAATATGAGGCTGCGCCCCTGCGCCAAGGCGGCCCGGACGGGGCGGACCCCGTTTATACCGTCGGGGAGGAACTGCCGGTATCCGCTCCCCTCGGCGATTTTTACTATGACGGGCTGCGCGACCGGCGCGCCGTGATCGGGATCACGGACCGTTACGGCATTGCGGCTTTTCTTTCCATGGCCGCCTCCCTGCGGGACGGACTGGAGCAGTTCAGGCTGACGGTGTTGTACTTCTCTGCGGAGGAGGTACAGCCCTTTGCGGAAGAATGGGAATCGATCCGCCGGGAGTGCGGCAGGGTACGGCTGATCCCGCTGAAAGGAACCGTACCGGAAACGGCGCTGGACGCGGCAGCCCTGCGGCAATGGCTGCCCCACGAGGCGTATTCCGTTTTTCTCTGCGGCGAGTCCTCCCTCTGCCGCGCAGCCCTGCGGACGCTGGACGTACTGAAGCTGCCCCGGGGCGCCGTGCGCGTCTGCGCCGTTGACCGGCTGCCGGAAGCAGCGGCGGCGCGGAACGATTCCCCACCCGGTGAAAGAATATGAAGACAGACAACCCAAAGGTACAACAGAATCCCCCCACACCGGAGACGGAGATCACCGTCAATCCCTTTGTGCTCACCTGCGGCGCCTTTACGCCCGGGCAGGCGGACGCGTTTCTGGCGGCCCAGACCGACCCGGTGCGGCGCGCCGTGTGCGAGGCGGAGCTGGCCTATTACCGGGGCCGGCCGGACCAGTGCGCCGCCATCAGCGGGCGGCTGAAGGAGTTTGACGATCCGCAGGCCGGCGCCGGGGCGCTTTTGATCGGCATGGTCTGCGCCCTGTCGCTGGGCAACACCGGGCTGATCCTTGATACGCTGCGGCAGGTAAACGCGGCCAAGCCCCTGATGGAAGCGTTGCCGCAGTTCAAAAAAACGGCGGATTTTTTTCTGCTCTACTTCAATATCCTCACCCACAACCGGGAGGAGATGCGGTTTCCGGAGGTCAGCGTAAAGGCCTTCGCGGTACCGGAGGAGCTGACGCCCATGGCCATCTACGCCTACGCCCACTACCTGATCGTCTGCGGCGACTACGGCCGCGCCATCGGTCTGGCGGAGGGAACGCTGATCCAGATGCGAAACCGGATGCCCGTGGCGGAGATCTACCTGGCCATTATCACCAGCATCGGCTACGTGTTCCGGGGCGAGTGGGGCAAGGCGGAGTATTACTTCAACTACGCCTGGGAAACGGCCCGGCCGGACGGGATCATCATGCCCTTCGCGGAGCACAAGGGGATGCTTTCCGGCATGACGGAGCGCTGCCTGCGCCACGCCTGGCCGGAGGAGTGCAGGATCATATCCTCCCTCTTTCACACCTATCACAAAAACTGGGTGAAGGTGCACAATTCTCTGACCGGCGAAAACGTGACGGACAAGCTGACGGGCATGGAGCTGAACGTGGCAATGCTGGCCAGCAGAGGGCTTTCCAATACGGAGATCGGGGAATTTCTGTCCATCTCCGTCAACAGCGTCCGCTCCCACCTGCGGAACATCTTCAGCAAGCTGGAGATCACCAACCGCAAGGAGCTGGGAGAGTATGTGATCAAGTAGATTCACGGCCGGCGGGCAAATTGAAGTTTAGCGAGCTGTTGCTCGCTAAACAGTCGTAAGTCGTGAGTCGCAAGTCGTAAGAAATAGTTGCTTGATCAGAATGGAATTCCCTTGATTTTCAACGTAATACAGGAACGCCCGAAGGGCTTCTTACGACTCACGACTTGCGACTTGCGACTCGAGCCAACGGCTCGACAAATCCCCCTTTACTCTCTCACCCGTCGCCCGATATATTTCAGCGCTTCCACCTGTTCGGGGTCGAAATTGCCGTGGCAGTCCACAAAGATATCCACGGTGATCACGGCACCGGCCTCGTTGTTTTTACGGATGTAATCGGCGATGTATTCCTTGCTGCGGCGGACGCCGGTGTTGCGCCAGCCCGCGGTGACGTTGCCGTCCCGGTAATCGCCCATGGGGATCAGCAGGTGGTTCTGCGCCCCGTCGGTGAACCGGCTTTGGAAAACGTAGGTGAAGTCGTTGTCCTCGCCGCAGGTGAACCCCTCGTTCTCGTACCATTTGACGGGCGTATCGTCGCCCGTGGGGCTGACGTAGCTGGCCGTGCCGCTGTTGAAGGCTGCCAGCGCGTCGGCGTTTCCTTTTTTAATGGCTTTGTCATAGACCGACAGCAGCCCGTTATTGTAGCCCAGGTGGGCGTAACAGCCGTCCACCCACCAGCCCTTGACAAAATCGCCGTAGCGCACGGCGTATTCCTCCAGCACGGCGGCCCAGTTTGTCACAAATCGACGGTCCACTTTACCGTGGAGGCCCGCCTCGTAGTCCTCGTACAGCCCCATGGCGGGCCCGGCGACCTTGTCGAAATGCGGGCCGTCGCCGGTGTAGTAGAGATACAGGTCGATATCGTAGGGACGCAGCGCCAGCGCGATATCCTTGATCAGATCGCGGCGGCAGCAGCCCTCCCCGGGGCCGATGCCGGTGATTCTTTCATATGCTTTGTTGGGGGCGATCATAAAGCGGGTGCCCTGCATCACCGTGATCATGTAGTAGCCGCAGCCGATCTCGTGGAGGGTCTTCGCCAGCCTGTCCACGTCGAAGGAATCGACCATGTCGTTCCATTCCGCCGCCATCTTCAGGATGGCGTCTTTGTTTTCCGCCCGGTAATCCGTATAGCCCTTTTCGCTGCCGTACAGATAGTGGTTGAAGATGCCCCATTTTTTCAGCATCATGCGGTCCTGCGCGTTCATAAAACTCACTCCTTTTTTATCTTTATCCTCCGCCACGTCTCCCGGCTGAAAACGCCCGTGGTGGCGTGGATGGGCTGTCCGGGGGCGTCCGCCGGTTCCCCCTCTATGGAAAAATAAAACACGGCCGCCTCGGGCGGGACGGGCAGGCGGGCTTTTCCGCCGGACGCTTCCGCCGTGATGCAGCGCCAGGGCTCCCGCAGGTATTTGTCCTCGTAGACCAGGCCCTCGGTCTTATAATACACCAGGGCTTCGGCGGAGGGAACGTCCGCCGGCAGCGAGAAGGCCAGCGCCGCGCCGTCCCCGTCAGAGCAGAGCGCGTCGATGCGGATGTTGCGCATCCCCTGCCCTGTCTGCTCCTGCGCGAACCGCAGCAGCTCCGGGATGGCGGCGCCCTCGATCTGTCCGTGGGTGAACCCGTGCAGGATCGTCAGGGAGCCGTTGGGCGCGTTGGCGGCGCAGGCCGTGGTGGCGTTGGCGTCGGTGAAGGGGTCGCAGTCGCTGTTGAAGAAGCATACCGGAATGGTCACCCGGTCCAGCAGCAGCTTCGCGTCCCACACGTCGGTAATGCCCGCCCCGGCAAAGCCCGCGCCCCAGACCGTGCACGAGACGTCCTGAAAGCCGCTGCAGTAGACCGGCGCGGCAAAGGCAAAGCGGTCGTCGTAGCACAGCGCCGCGGAGGAGGCGAGGCCGCCCCAGGAGATCCCGGTGAGGCCGATCCTGTCGTGATCAACGCGCGGATCGCTCCGCAGGATCGTGTTGGCCAGCAGCACGTCCGCCACGTAATAGGTAAAGCCCTGTTCCGCAAACGGCTTGCCGGCGGAGGCGAAGCCGTCCATGGGCGGCTGGGAGGCGGGGTCATACTGCCAGAAATCTATGGAGGCGTCGTAGGTGTGATCCGCCCCGGTATAGGACTGGCCGAACCCATCGAAGGAGACGGCGGCAAAGCCGTGGTTGACCCAGTACTGCACCCACTCCGCATAGGCGTGCCCCGCGCCGCCGTGCACCAGCACCATGCCGGGCACGGGAGAGGACGGGTCGGCGTTTTCCGGGAAGCCGATATAGGCGAAGACCTGGGTCTCCCGCCCGCCCTCCGGCAGGCCGGTGAAGCGGATCGCTCTGACGCGGGGATCGTCCGGGAAGGGATCCTGCGCCGGACAGGCCCGGACGCGGGGCGACGTCGCCTTTACGCCGTCAAACAGAGCCTTCAGTTCTTCCGTTTTTTCGTTCCCGCCGGGGGAACGGTGTGCTGAGACGTACAGATTTTTCATTTCAGGTATCTCCTTCATTTACAGCGTCAGGCTTTCCCGCAGCTTCAGGGAGTACAGCACGCACTCCTTGACGGGAACGCCGGTGATGCGGGTGAAGGCCTCCGCGTACAGCGCCAGCTGACCGGCGTAGCGCTCCCGCAGGGCGGAAACCTCTTTCACGTTGTCGGTCTTGTAGTCCACGATCACCGCCCCGTCCGGCTCCGTAAAGACCAGGTCGATCTTGCCGATGACCACGGTCTTTTCTTCCCGGAACGATTCCGGGATGGCAGGGTCCATCTCGCAGACGCTTTTGGCCACGGTGAATTCCTTTTCCCGGTAAACCTCCGCCGCCTGTTCGCAGCGGCGCATGAGGTCGGAATTGACAAAGGTCCGCACCGATTCCATATCCACCGCGTCCGCCTCCACACGGGAGAGCCGCCCCCGGGCGACCAGCCGCTCCCGCTCCCGCTGCGGATCGGTGCGGCACACGGCGAAATCGCAGTACTGCAAAAACCGGTGTGTGGCGCTGCCCCTGTCCGCGGCGGACAGCCGCGACGAGGACAGGAAGGCTGGCACGGCGCGGGCGAAGAAGGCCGGGTTGAATTTTTCCGTGTTGACGGAGGAGGCCGTGTGCTTGGAAAGCGCCCCTGCCACCGGGGCGTAGGGATAGACGAACCCCGCCCGCCGGGCGATACGCGCCACCGTCTCCGGGTCCGGCTCCGCCGGGGCGGCCTCCCCTTCCCCACCGGCGGGGAGGGCGGGCACTTTTTCTACCAGGCGGAAGACGGCGCGGGAGGGGGTCTCCACGGGGCGGACGTCCGCGTAACGCAGGGCGGCGGCGTCCGGGTGGCGCAGCAGGCACGAAAGCAGCCACTGACAGGGCGCGGAGGTGTGCCTGACCCGGTAGGCGGGGACCGCGTCCCCGCCGCAGAGCACCTGCCCCGCCTTTTCCAGCTTTTCCTCCGCCTTGTCCTGCGCCATGACCAGGTACAGCTTTTCCTTGGCCCGGGTAAAGGCCACGTAAAAGACCCGCAGCTCCTCGCTCATGGCGGCCCGCTCCAGCTCCGTGCGGATGGCGGCGGAGGAGAGGGTATCGTAGCTTTTGAGGTTCTCCGGTTCCTGGCGTTTCAGGCCAAGGCCGTACTGATGGCTGATAAGCAGCGGCGCGCTGAGATCCATGCGGTTGGTGGGCTTGGTGGTTCCCGCCACAATGACGAAGGGGAATTCCAGCCCCTTGGACCGATGCATGGTCATCAGGGAGACGCTGTCGTCCCCCGCCGCCCTGGCCGCGCCCTCCACCCTGGCGCCGTTGTCCCGCAGGGCGTCCATATACCGGACGAAGCCGCCCAGCGTACGGGCGCTCTCCGCGGCGCTCTCCGCGTATTCCAGCAGCCGCCGGGCGTTGTTCTTCCGGCCCGCCCCGTCGCGCATGGCGCCGCAGACGGCCAGAAAGGCGGTATCGGCGATCACCGCCCGCAGCACCTCGTCCGCGCCGCGGGTGGCCGCCATCTTCTGATAGTATTCCAATGTTTGCAACAGACGGGCGCAGGCCTCGTCCCCTTCGCCCGCGCACAGCAGCACGCTGGCGTACAGCGAAACCCTGCCGCCGCCGGAAAGCCGTTTGCCCGCCAGCCGGACCCGGGCGGCGTCGTCCGCCGTGAAGCCGAACACCGGCGACAGCATCACCGCCAGCAGGTCCACCTCCCGGGCGGGATCGTCGATCACCCGCAGGAAGGACAGCAGGATACGGATCTCCGCGGCCTCAAAAAAGCCGTCGCGGGAATCCACCGCCGCCGTCAGCCCCTGCTCCCGCAGGGCCTTGGCAAACAGCTCCGCCAGCCCCTTGGCGGAGCGCAGCAGGATACAGAAATCCCCGGGGCGGGCGGGCCTTGGGCCGTCCCTGCCCTGCACCGTGACGCCCCGCGCCAGCTCCCGCCGGATGAGGGCGGCGGTGTAGCGGGCCTCCGCCTCATAGCCCTTACATTCGGGATCGGACAGCACGGCCGCCTCAAAGGCAGTCTCCCCGTTTTCGGGATAGCGTCCCTCGGCATAGTGCAGCTTTTCATCCTCGTTGTATTCGATTTCCCCGCAGTCCTTGGACATGACGGAGGAGAAGATGTAGTTGACCGCGTCGATCACGCCCCGGCGGCTGCGGAAATTGGTGCCGAGGATGATCTTGGACCGGGGGGCCTTGCCGTCGTAGTAAGGGTAGCTTTCGCACTTTTCAATGAACAGCTCGGGACTGGCCAGGCGGAAGCGGTAGATGCTCTGCTTCACGTCCCCCACCATGAACATATTGTTGCCGTTGCGGGAGAGGGCTGTGAACAGGGATTCCTGCGCCCGGTTGGTATCCTGGTACTCGTCGATCAGGATCTCGCCGATACCGTCGGAGAGCTCCCGGGCCAGCGGCGTTTTGCCGTCCGGCGCGTCCGCGTCGCACAGCTGCGCCAGGGCGAAGTGGAGGATATCCGGAAAGTCGTAGGCGTTCAGGTCCCGCTTGCGCTCCAGCAGCGTTTCGTTGAACAGCAGCACGGCGCGGATCAGCTCCTCCGCGATGGGCGCCAGCACGGCGTTGTCCTCGTCGTTTTCCGCCCCGGTGGCGCACAGCTTGCCCGTAAGGCTCTCCAGCAGAGCCTTGTAAGCGCCGCGCTTGGCGGCGGCCGCCTGCTTGTGGGGGTCCTCCGTGTAGCCCCGGGGGGCCGTGAACCGTTTGGCCTTGACGCCGGCGAACACGGCGTTCAGCGCGGCGATACGTTCATCCCACGGCAGCGAGGAAAACCGCTGGCGCAGGGAGGCCATGGCGTCCCGGTCGCTGGTGAGGATGGGGCCAAGCTTGTCGAAAAGCGCCTCGTCGTACCCGGCGTCGTCCAGCGCCGCGTCCGCCAGCGACAGGCAGTAATCCAGCGCCTCCCGGATCTCCTCCGACAGGATCCGGCCGAAGACGCTGTCCTCCGCCGGGCCGGGGCGGAACTGCGCCGCCACGCCCTGCAGCCACGCGGCGGGATCCGGCTCCGACAGGGAAAAATCGGACAGGCGGATCATGGCGGTGATCAGTCCCTCGTCGCTGCGGCCCCGCTCGAACAGGCGGGTGAGCGCCAGAAAGGCCTCGCCGTCCTCCCTGTACAGCCGCTCGACCACGTCCCCTGCCACGGTCTGCTTCAGCACCAGCGCCTCGCCCTGGTCCAGGGTACGGAAATCGGATTCCACCCCGCAGGCATGGAAGTGCTCCCGCACGAAGCGCATGCAGAAGGCGTCCATGGTACAGACGCGCATGCCGTCCAGCCGGGACTGCATCAGGGCGTATTCCCGGCGGCGCTCCGGCTGCTCCCCCATTTTCTGCCGCAGACGGTCAAAGATCCGGCCTCGCATTTCCGCCGCGGCGGCGTTGGTGAAGGTGACCACCAGCAGCTCGTCCGGCGAGCAGGGGCGGAGGGGGTCGGTCAACTTGCGAACGATGCGCTCCACCAGCACGCTGGTTTTGCCGGAACCGGCGGCGGCCGCCACCAGCAGGGTGCCGCTTTCCGCCTCGATCGCCTCCCGCTGTTCCTTTGTCCATGTTTTTTCAGCCATCGTCCCGTACCTCCCCGTTCAGCCGTTCGCGGGCGTCCTCGTGGGACAGCCCCAGCAGCGTTCTGCAGGGGTCTTCCGCCTCCCGCAGGCACACGTCGTTGTAATCGCAGTATTCGCAGGTGGTTTTGTAGCCGCCGTCCAGAATGGGCTCCGCCGCGATCTCGCCCCGGTGAAGCCGCAGGGCGGTATCCGCCAGCACATGGTCGATCGTTTTA
>CAMJYF010000028.1 GCA_946409885.1 uncultured Clostridia bacterium
ATCAGCAGCGCCAGATCCGTGGCGGCGGGCCGCGTTCCGGCGAACCAGGTGCCGATGGCGGAGGCGGTGAAGTCGCCTTTTGCAACGTATTCTCCGTTGATCGGATCGAACCATTGATAGGTATACTCCGCGAAGGGAACAAGGCTGCCCACGGTGCCGGTCAGCACGGCGGCGGGCGGCGCGGCGTTTTCCCGGGCCCCGGCGGCGTACGCTGGCGCGGCCGCGCCGAACAGCAGGATCACCGCCAGTAAAAAAGCGGTCAGCCGTTTTTGATACATACAGATTCCCCCTTTTTGTCGACTGTTTTCAGCGGGATAATCCACTGACAGTTTTTTGGATTCCATGATACCATTTTCAGGGAAGAAATGTCAATGTCATAGCGCAAAAAGACCAATCATCCATAAAAAAAGCCGAAAAGCCTGTACATGATTCCAAAACAGCCAATCATGCGGCGTCCTGCGGGAACAAAAACAGCGGAAGAAGTCCCTTTTACCGCGCGGGGCGGCCAAAAAACTGCCGCCCGTCGCAGACCGGACGGACGGCAGCTCTTTTATTTTCGTTTTACCGCACCAGCGCGGCGCCCAGCGCAAAGGCGTTGCGGCATTCCTGCGGGAAGACGGTTTCGTGACGGCGCTGTTTTTCCTCCGGATCGAACATCGTCCAGGGCCAGTCGGTTTTACCGTAGTCCTTCAGCTGAAGGGTATTGCCGCAGGCGAGCGTCTCCGTGGGGCCCACAAAACGGCTCAGCGTCTGCTGATAATTGCGCAGCAGCCCCTGATAGGCCGTATCCGGCGCGTTGCTGGTCATAATGAGCAGCACGGGAACCGCCCGGAGACCGCAGCAGGGATTTTCCAGATTGTAGGTGAGATTCTGAAATATGAGCCGTTCATAAAGGGCGCGGAAGGAGGCCGTCATCTCCCCGAGATAATTCGGGGAACCGACGATCAGGCCGTCCGCCCCGCGGATCGCGTCCAGCACAGGCGTCAGCCCGTCCTTACGGATACAGCGCCCCTTGAAGGCCTCCTTTTTGCAGCCGAAGCAGGAGACGCAGCCGGTGTATTTTTCCAGCCGGAACAGGTCGAACCGCAGCACCTCCGCCCCGGCGGACTCCGCTCCCTTTGAAGCCTGCGCGATCAGCGTTTCCGTGTTCCAGCCCATACGGGGCCCGGCATTGACCGCGACGATCGTTTTACTCATCTTTTTTCCTCCGTTCTCCCGGATCCGTCCCGCGCCCGCGCCGGAAAGCTTCGCGTTTTTCCGGGGGACGGGCAGATCTGTTTCCTTATTGCAGCCTGCCGTAGTCCTCCGCCGAGACGGCCTCCAGCCACTCGTTGCCGGTTTCCTCCCCGGCCACTTCTATGGCGAGGTGCGCGAACCACTCGTCCGGGGCGGCGCCGTGCCAGTGCTTCACTTCCGGCGGGATGTTGATCACCTTGCCGGGGGTCATTTCCACCGCTTCCTTCCCCCACTCCTGATAGTAGCCACGGCCGCCCACGCAGATGAGCATCTGTCCGCCGCCGCTTTTGGCGTGATGGATATGCCAGTTGTTGCGGCAGCCCGGTTCAAACGTCACGTTGAACACCGGCACCTGCTCCGTAGAGACCGGCGCAAGGTAGCTTTGCCCCACAAAAAACTGCCCGTAGGGGTTCGCCTCGCCGATGGGGAACGGGATGGTGTTCTGGAACCGGTCCTTTGCCGTCAGGGCGGGCGTTGCTTCGTTCCATACCTCTTTGGCCAGGCGGAACACCGCCCAGCCCTTGGGCCAGCCCACATACATGGTGGCGTGGGTGATGATGGCGGCGATCTCTTCTTTGGTGACGCCGTGGGCCTTGGCGTTCTGCAGGTGATAGGTCAGGGAGGAATCCGTAATACCGGAGGCCATCAGCGACACAACGGTGACGATGCACCGGGTTTTCACGTCGATGGCTTCCTCATTCCACACCTCGCCGAACAGCACGTCGTCGTTCAGATGCGCGAACGTCGGCGCAAAGTCGCCGAGCTGGTTTCTGCCTGCCGTTTGTACGATTTTTTCACTCATTTTATGATCCTCCGGTTTATTTTCTGAGAAATCTTTCATCCGCGTCAGGCCCGTCCATAGACGCATAGCGCTCCGCGGTCATGTGCAGATCATATTGTTCCCGCAGCCGGGCCAGCTCCCGCATCATCGGGCTGGCATGATGGGCGTCCAAAGCGGCCTGATCGCGCCAGCTGTCAATCAGCAGCACCGTTTCCGAATCGCCTATCGGCTGGAAATATTCGTACCGCAGATTGCCCTCCTCCGAGCGGATCGCATCCGCCAGTCCGCTCTCTTCCATCTCCCTGGCAAACTTTCCGGCGTTGCCGTCGGTTCCATGATAGTACAGATTGACTGAAATACTCATATCGTTTCCCTCCGTTATCCCCCCAGCAGCCGGACGATGCAGCCGTAGGTCAGTTCATAGACAGACGGGTAGGCAAACCGTATGTTTGCCGCCCGCATGGCGGTCCGCTGCTTTTCCGTCACCGACGTATAGGGATAGATGCCGAACATGAACGGGAAGAAGGCATAGATAAAATGCTGTATCTCCGCGTCTGTCATTTCGGAACGGAAGCGGCGGAGAATATCCCGGACGCGGTTCATGGACTCGCCGTAGGAAGCCTTGAAGGTAATCAGCAGCTCCTCGCGGCTGTCGGCCTCCATATCGTAATTGTTCATGGAAAGCAGCTTTAACAGCTGGGGGCGCTTTTCCAGCGAACGGGCGATCAGATCCGCGATCCGCTCCCGCGTCAGCGTTTCGTTCTGTTCCAGAATGGCCGCAAGGTCTTCATTCCAGCGGTCATACTCCCTTTCAAACAGGGCCAGAAAGATCTCTTCCTTCGTCTGGAAATAGTTGTAGATCGTTGGCCGGGAAAACGGCACAACGTTGCCGATCTCCTTCAACGTGATCTCCTTGAAGCTCTTTGTCCGGTACAGCTTTTCGCAGGCGTTGATGATCTCCTCCCGCCGCCCGGCGATCAACTCCGGCGTACCCTTGATCATAGTCGCTCCTTTCCGCCAGCAAGATACTGACAGCGTGTCAACAATTGCATTATACACCACAACTGACACCGTGTCAATAGACTCCCGCGTTTTTTCGGTCCATCACGGATGTTTGATAACAAACAGCGGACATACCGTTCCGCGACAGGCATGTCCGCATCGATTGACAAATTCTGTTATCCGGCGACGGGCGCGTCAACGAGGCGGCCCCTCAAAAGGACGGCCCAACGACAGGTACGGCTTACGCCTCCAGCAGCTTTTCACTGAGGACGGCCAGCTGCGCATCCGTCACCCCGGCGGAAAGAAGATATTCCGAGGCGGCCGCCCGGAGGTCGGCGTTGTCGAGGGAGCCGATTCCGAACATGCCGCACAGGGTCTTTTCCAGGTTGTCGTTCAGGAGGATGCCGTAGGCGGTATCCCCCGGCTGCACGCCGTAATAGTTGCGGAAGGTGATCATGTAGTCCTGCCGGATCTCATCCGCGGAGGCGCCGGCAAAGCATTCCAGCAGAGCGCAGAGAACGCCCGTGCGGTCCTTGCCCTCCTTGCAGTGGATCAGATAGGGGCCGTCGTGTTCCGCGATGAAAACGACGCTTTCTTTGATCTTTTCCGCAAATTCCTCCCCGGCAAAATCGTAGCCCATCTCGGGGTTGACGATGGCGCAGCGGCTGTACCGGCTGCCCGGGAAGGCGTCGTACGCCCGCATGTCCGCATCGGAATCGGCCAGATTGACGACCGTTCGGATCCCCGCCTGTTCCATCGCCGCCATGGCGAACCCGTTTCTTGCAAGCGAGGGGTCGATGGGCGAACTGCTCCGGTAAAGGGTATCCGCTTTCAACCCCGTCACGGCAACCGCCCGGAAATTGGCAAATGCCGCGTCGGTCAGGTCGGGGTAATCCCCGCGGACGTCCGTGCGGGTGAGGTTGCGCGCGTTGTAAATATCCAGATAGCCCTGCTTTTCTTTCAAAGCAAGGGTGACCTCGGCGATCTTCATCTCCCACCGGTAACCGGGGTCCTCCTCGATCGTCTGCTTTTCCGCCGCGCCCGTTTCCTCGGCAAAGGAACCCATATTGACGGCAAGGGCCACCTCGTCGTCCTCCCGGTCGAAGCGGCAGAGCATCCGGCCGCTGTCCACGTCGGTATAGGAGGCGCCAACGGGCAGGTCGTAGATTCCCTCCCCCACGGTCACGGTGATGATATCGCCGATTTCGACGCCCGCCGCGTTCAGGTCCGCGAAGGTGGTATCCAGGATCAGATTGCCGTGCTTGCTGACCTCCCGGACGGCAACGGCAACGGCACGCGGCGCGTTTGCAGGATCGCTGTTTGTCGCGGCGTCGGTTCCGGTGGCCTGCGGGGCGGTGGCGGGGGCGGCGTCCGGCCCCGCTGTTTCCGGCTTGCCGCATCCGGCGGCCGCCAGCAGCGCAAGCACAACGGTAAGAACGGCGCATAAGGTCTTTTTCGGCATGGCGATGATCTCCTTTTTTTTCGCAATGGGCGGTTTTCGTTTTGCAGTTTACCATAAAATCGCCGTTCTTTCAACCCCGAAACGGCCCTTCGGACAAAAAAAGAGTGGGCGATTCGTCTGCTTTTTATTTACAAACCCGAAGGTTTATGGTATATTCAGGATAAAGAAAGACGAGCGACGCTCGGTCGGGAGGCTGCCATGGAACAGGCAACGGCGCGGTACACCGTCAGCTATCGGAAAGAGATCCCCCTCAAAAAGGAAACGGACGTATTCATCGCCGGAGGCGGCCCCGCCGGTGTGGCGGCGGCGGTGGCGGCCGCCCGCTGCGGCAGCAGGGTGTTTTTAGTGGAGCCATTCCCCTCCCTGGGCGGCGCGGCGGTCAACATGCTGGTGCCCGGTTTTATGACCTTCGGGGACGGGGTACATTTTCTGGCGGACGGCGTCGGCCGGGAGGTGCGGGACCGCATCCGCGCGGCTTCGCCGGAACGGTTCGCCAAATACTGCCCCGACAGCATCCCCGCCGAGATCCTCAAGAACGTCTACGACGACATGCTGGAGGAGGCCGGGGTGGAATTTGTTTTCTACACCGGCGTGATCGACGCGGCGGTAAAGGACGGGGCGATCGATTACGTGGTCTGTTCCGCGAAAAGCGGCCTGTACGCGGTAAAGGCCGCCGTTTACATCGACTGCACCGGCGACGGGGAGCTGAGCTTTTTTGCCGGGGCGGAAACGGAATACGGGGACGATAACGGCCGCGTGATGGCGGCCACGCTCTGCGGGATCTGGTCCGGGGTAGAGGAAAGCGCCATCCACGGCGGCGACAAGCTGCGGCTGGAAGAGGCCTTCCGGGACGGCGTGTTTCAGAATGAAGACCGTCACCTGCCCGGCATGTGGCGGCTGCTGGCCCAGTCCGCGCCCAATGTGCCCGACGGCGTGACCGGCTCCAACGCCGGGCACGTCTACGACGTGGACCCCAGGGATTCCGCCTCCCTGACCCAAGGGATTGTGCGGGGCAGAAAGCAGTTACAGGAATACCGCGCCTACTACCGGGGTTACGTGAGCGGCTATGAAAACGCGGAGCTGATCGCCTCCGCGCCGTACCTGGGCATCCGGGAGGGACGGCGCGTGGTCTGCGACTACCGGCTGGTGCTGGAGGATTTTCTGCGCCGGGCGGTATTTCCGGATGAGATCGGCCGCTACTGCTACAATATCGATATCCACTCCCCCACCAACGACGCGGCGGGGTATGAAAAATTCATCACGGAGCACACGGGCTACCGCCTGCCGCCGGGCGAAAGCTACGGCATCCCCTACCGCTGCCTGGCGGTGAAGGGGCTGCGGAACCTGCTGACGGCGGGAAAGTGCGTCTGCGCGGACCGGTATATGCAGTCCTCCGTACGGGTGATGCCCGGCTGCTATATCACCGGCCAGGCGGCCGGCGCGGCGGCGGCCGTGCTCTGCGGAGAAAACGAGCCGGACGTACACCGGGCGGACGTGGCCGCCATTCAGCAACAGCTGCTGCGCCTTGGCGCGTACCTGCCGAACGCGCGGCGGTGACGTTGGCAAATTGGCAGTTTGTCGATGTCTTGTAGCACGGAGCCTCAGCTCCGTCTTCCGGCGAAAACTATCTATTTGAACGTTTCATTACAACTCTTTTTGAACGAAAACGGCCAACGTTGTTTCAAAAGTAACCTATTGCTCCGAGGACGCAGCTGAGGCTGCGTGCTACAGGGTCGCCCCGACAAATCCTCCTTTTGCGAAGAAAAACCGCCTGTCGGACGGCGTCCGGAACTGTTCCTTCAGCCGACGACGGGCGATTGTGATAGTTTTCGCGGTGGGGGCGCCGTTAATACGCGATGCGGTAGGCGTACCCCTCCAGCGGCTGGTCCGTCAGGAAGTTCATTCCCGTAAGGGTCACTTCGCCGTCGGTCACCTCGGCCACAAAGCCCAGGCCGCCCTCCCCGGTGTACTGCATGGAGGGCAGGTTCAGGTACACCAGCCGGTCGTTGGGCCGCGCGAAGGTGTTTTCGCCGATCTCGTGCCAGTGGCCGCTGACGTAGACGATGGGCGCGGCGGCGGTGGCGGAGGCCTCCGTCAGGATGCGTTCCACCCGGGCGGCGCTGTCGCCCAGGTCCGCCACCGGCTTATGGCAGACCACAAACACGGGGAGGCCTGCGGCCACGGCGGCGTTCAGCTCCGCTTCAAACCAATCCAGCTGCGCGTCGGAATGATAGGGATCGCCAAAATCGCTGGCTTCCACCCCCAGCGTCAGAAAGGGCACGCCGTTCACGTCCTTGCGGTAATAGACGGTATCCGTACACACGCCGTTCCACCGGCAGAAGGCTTTGAAATACCGTTCCGCTTTGGCGTAATCGGGGTCGTCGCTGTGGTGCCAGCTGTCGTGGTTGCCCATCTCCGGCACCCGGTCGCGGATGCGGCAGTAGAGGTTCAGGCAGTTGATGAGGTTGATATACTCCCTCAGGTCGCCGGAGTTGGTCAGGTCGCCGGACATCACCAGGGTGTCCGCGTCGTTCTGGGTTTGGCCGATGGCGGCGAAGATCTGCCGCATTCCGTCGGTGCGGTCGCGCTTGAAATCCGCGTCGGAATGGATATCGGAGACCAGCACGGCCTTTAAGCGGACGTCCTCCCCGTGGGGCGCGGGGAAGACCGTCGCGGTCTGGAACAGCAGGGAAATAATCAGGGTGAGGGTGGCGATGAGCTTTGCGAACATGGTTACGGCCTCGCTTTTTGGTTGGAATCAACGCGGTGAAACGTCGTCGTCTGCCGTTATCATACAACAGCCCGGCGGGAATTGCAAGGGGGAACGGGAAAATTGCCCGCCGTGCCGGTCGGCGGCGGAAATTGGCGCGGCGGCTATTGATTTCTTTGCCCGGATTTGGTACAATGAAAGGGTAAAAACAACGGCGGACGCGCTGCCGCCGGATGGGAGGCTGTGAAAATGGAAAGGATCCACTTGTTTACGCGGGCGTTTGCCCTGCTGCTGAGCATTATCACCGGTTTCTTCGGGGGGCTGGTCCCGAATAAGGCCGAAAGGTACTACACGGCGGAGGAGATCGCCGCCTACACCGCCGCCAGCGAGGCGGCCTGGCCGAAGGGCATGATCATCGCCATCGGCGGCAAGTTCGATTCCGACGAGAACTTCCGGCCCATTCTGGACCGCTGCCTGGCTCACGTGGGCAAAGAAACGCCGCACATGCTGTTTGTGCCCACCGCCAGCTATGACGAATATTCGGAGGACGACGCCATCATCCGCCGGTTTGCCGGGGCGGGCTGTCAGACGGACGTGCTGCTGGTGAGCGCCGCCGACCCGGAGGAGGTGGCGGCCAAGTTCGCCTGGGCGGATATCGTGTACGCCACCGGCGGCAGCCTGAAATTCCTGACCGAAAACTGGGCGGAAAAGGGCGTGTACAGCGCGGCAGCGGAGGCGTTTTCGCGCGGCGCGGTGCTGATGGGGTTCAGCTCCGGCGCCATGTGCTGGGCAGACCGCGGCTGGGACGATACCGAGCCGGAGGAGCTGCGCATCATCGCCCACGGCCCCTTTGTGGGTATGGCCCCCGGCTTCGCGTTTTACGACTGCGCGGGCCTGCTGCCCTTCTGCCTGACGCCCCACTTTGACAGCATCGGCTGGCGGTCCTACGCCTATGAGGCCGCCGGGGCGGCGTTCCCCTCCCTGTGTGTGGAAAACGGCGCGGCGCTGGTGTATGAGGGCGGCCGCTACAGCGTGCTGTCCGACGCCGCCACCCCCACCCGCTCGGTGTACCTCTTCTGGCCCGCCCGGGGCATCCGCTTCATCAACCTGCGCCTGGACGCCACCCTGGCCGCCGTGGTGGACGGGGAGATCAGAAGCGGCCGGAACAACGGATGAGCATCATCCCGCAACACTGCCATTGAACGGGCCGCTGGCCTGGGGTGTTGAGAGAAAAGCGCCGTATGCCGACGCGCGAAAAAACAGAGGGAAGGTTCTCCGGTTCCGCAAACCGGGATAAGAACCTTCCCTCTTTTTTATTTCGTTCATATCGGATTGTGTATGTTTTTTTGTGGGTGTTTGAATAAAAACAGGCAAAGTTGCTTCAAATGTAACCTGTTGTTACGAGGACGCAGCTGAGGCTGCGTGCTGCATTTCGCATTCCGCCTTTCGCATTTCGCATTATCTACAGGTTATCTGTGAAAAAGGCGGTTTTGGGTGGGAAGGACGGGAAGAAATCCGACGAAGGGTTGTGGATGGTCAGGCCGGGGCAGTAGGCCGGGGCCGTCAGGCCGCACAGCAGCGCCCGCGAGGCGCTTCCCACGTCCATGGTCACGTCGGGCGGCAGGGGAGTGTGCTTTTCCACGGCAACGCCGCGCTGCGTGTGGGTCACCCGGTAGGTTTCGCCTGCAATGGCAAGGGTGAAGGCGCCGTCACGGGGCGGGTAGCGGTGGGCCTTCAGCACCGCCTCCGGGCGCAGCAGCCGGGCCGCGCCGGTGGGGCGCAGGCGGACGTCGCATTGCTTCATATCCTCCACATAGCGCAGCAGGGGCGTGTCAGCGGGGAGGCTTTCAAAACAAACGTGGGTCTGGTTTGCCTCGAAATTGCGCAGAAAACCCACGATCCCCAGCAGGGACGCGGGGGAATCGAAATACAGCTCCTGCACGAACACCGTGCTTTGGGCCCGGTCCACGGAAAGCGTGGCGAAGGAACGGTTCTGCCACAGATAGGTAAAGCGCTGGGCGGCGTAGGGATCACCCGGAAAGGCCTCCGCCGTATCGCGCACAAAGCTGAGGTGGCAGCCCTCCGCGCAGCGGTGATAGGTCGCCAGCAGCGCCGCAGCGTCGCCGCCCTCGTACAGGACCGCGTCCTGATTGCGGGGAATGTGGGAAAAACAGGCAAAGGGGACCGTGGCGCAAAGGGAATACCCTACCCGCTCGTAGCCCAACCTGCGGTAATAGGGCTCGGAAAAGGGGTAGAGGATGCTGATATCGTAATGGGCCTGCCGGAACAGGTGGCGGAACAGGGCGGTGACGGCCCCCTTGCCCCGGTGCTCCGGCTTGGCCGCCACGCCGCCGATGGCCGCGCAGGTCAGCAGGCCGCCGTCGTAACGGCACCGGCGCTCGTGCAGCTCAAAATCCGCCAGCAGCGTGCGGTCGTCCTCGTCAAACGCGCCCAGCACCTTGGGGCAGGGCAGGACGGAGGAGGGATCGTTGACCTGGCAGGGGTACACGAACGCCTGGGAGGAGACCTTGTTGTGCTCCGGCACGTCCGCCTGCGTCAACAATCGGATTATCATAGGTGTTCACCCGCGCTTTCTGTTTTTTTTGATCGTTTTGTCAAAGTGGTTTTTTTGTACCGGCGCCGGTTGTCAGAGTTGCCCCGTGATCAGCATGTACAGCATCAATACAAAAATGCCGGCGAAGAAAATGATGCCCACTACGCGGATCAACCAGAGAAAGGGATTATCTCCTTCCCCGGAAAAACGCTCAAGCAAGGTCGGGAAAATGGCAAATCCGCATACGACCAATGAGATGACGCCGACCACAAATTTCAGGATCGCCATGCCGATATTGACCCGCTCCATCGCGATATCCTGCCGCACTTCCACCGTTTCGTCCGGATCGATCCGTACGGTCTGCTGCCACTCCGTATACGTCAGTTTTTTGCAGGAGAGGACGTAATTGCCGGGGGGAAGCTTCCCGAAGCTGTATTTACCCCTCAGGCCGGAATTTGCTTTGTAACTGAGGGTCCCGTCTTCTGAAACGAGCGTGACCGGTAAAAAGCGGAGCGGCTTTTGGTTATCCGCCCGCATCACCGCGCCGGAAACGGATCCCGCCGGTTCCAGCTGATACTCCAGCGTCGTATCGCCGTTGACGCGGACGCTGTCTTCCTGCGGCGCATAGCCCGGCGCGGAAACGTGAAGCGTATACTTCCCCATCTGCACCATTGTTCTGTACAGATCGCCCGTTTCCGCCGGCGCCGGATGGTAGACGGTCTCTCCGTTATCCGCCTCGATCACCGCGTTGGGCAAAGGATTGCCCCGTTCGTCCGTTACGGTGACCGAAAGAAGGCAGTTGCCGCTTAAATCGATTGTTTCCAGTTTTGCAAAGTGGTGTTCGCTGATGCGTATATT
>CAMJYF010000029.1 GCA_946409885.1 uncultured Clostridia bacterium
GATTCCGCCATTGAGCTGAGCGGCTTTGACCTGGACCTGGGCGTGACCACAAAAATGGAAGTCAACGTGGAGCGTCCCGGCGCCGTGGTGCTGAACGCCAAAACCTTCTGCGACATATTAAGGCATCTGCCCGGGGACAACGTGACGCTGGACTGCGACGAAAAAAACGTCTGCACCATCAGAAGCGGCGATATGGAGTATACGCTGATCAGCCTTTCCCCGGAGGAGTACCCGGAGCTGCCCCGCATCACCGACGAGCAGACGTTCAGGATCGCGCAGAACGTGATGAAGGATATGATCCGCCAGACCATTTTCGCGGTATCGCTGGACGATTCCAAGGCCGTGCACCGGGGCATCAAGTTTGAGATCAACCCCGGGGAGATCCGCATGGTAGCGCTGGACGGCTACCGGCTGGCCATCCGCAAGGATTTTATCGATTACAACGGCGAGCCCGTCTCCTTTGTAGTGCCGGCCAAAACGCTTTCGGAGCTGATCAAGCTGGCGGGGGACGACGAGGCCTTTATCACCATCAAAAAGGGAAAGCGCCATATCAGCTTTACCGTCAACGGGTACGAGCTGATCTCCAAGCTGCTGGAGGGCGAGTTTCTGGATTACCGGGCGGCCATCCCCACGGCCAAAACGACCGTGGTGCGGGTGAACGCCAAAACCTTTATTGAAAGCATCGAAAGAACCTCCATCATCATCACCGAAAAAATGCGCAGTCCGCTGCGGTTCATTTTTGACGAGGATATGATCAAAATCTCCGTGGTAACGGCCCTCGGCAGCGCCAACGACAGGCTTTCCGCCTCCGTGGACGGCAAACGGACCGAGATCGGCTTCAACAATCGCTTTATTCTGGACGCGTTACGAAGCTGCGACACGGACGAGGTGCTGGTGCAGCTGAACGGCCCCTTCTCCCCGGCCATCATTCTGCCCCCCGAGGGCGACAGCTTCCTTTACCTGGTGCTGCCGGTGAGGATCAAGAACGAGAATACCTGATTTCTGAAAGCGCTTTATAAAGGAGAAAAGCTGATGGCCAACGACAACGGCAGACCCGTAAAAAAAATCAAGGTGCGGCTGATCCCGCCGGAGGAAAAGACGCTGGCGATCACCACGCCCTTTATCAAGCTGGATTCCGCCATGAAGCTGGCGGACGCGGTGGGCAGCGGCGGTATGGCCAAAATGGTGATAGAGGATGAACAGGTAAGGGTGAACGGCGAGGTCTGCACCCAGCGGGGCAAAAAGCTCTATCCCGGCGACCGGTTCCGCTTTGACAACATAGAATACGTGATTGCGGCGAAAGAATGACCGTCAACCGAATCGAATACAAAAATTACAGAAATATTGAAACGCTGACGCTGGAGCCCTCCGACGGGGTGAACGTCATTTACGGCGAAAACGCCCAGGGAAAGACCAACCTGATGGAAGGCATCTGGCTGTTCAGCGGCTTAAAGAGCTTTCGCGGGGCCAAGGACGCGGAGCTGGTTCGCTTTGGTTGCGGCTTCGGCCGGCTGAAGATGGATTTTTCCGCGGGAGGAAGGGATCAGAAGGCGGAAATCACGGTGGACGCCCGCCGCAAGGCGAAGCTGAACGGCGTAGAACTCCCCTCCTGCGCCGGCCTGATGGGTAAATGCAGCGCCGTGGTGTTCTCCCCCACCTTTCTGAACATCGTGAAAAACGGGCCGGAGGAGCGCCGCCGGTTTCTGGACGCGGCCATCTGCCAAGTAAAGCCCGCCTACGCGCCGCTGCTGGCCTCCTACCATCGGCTGGTGAAGCAGCGCAATTCCCTGCTGCGGGACGTGCAGTTTGAATCCTCCCTGCTGGATATGCTGGACGTGATCGACGAGCGGCTGGCCGATGCGGGGGAGGCGTTGATCCGCGAGCGGTCTTCTTATATCGAACGGCTGATTCCGGCGGCGAAGGCCATCCACGACGGCTTTTCCGGCGGCAAAGAGGAAATGACCCTTGCCTACCTGCGGAAAAACGGGAACAGCGGCAAACCGCTGCGGGAGCTGATCAAAGAAAACAGAAGAAACGACATTCTCGGCCGCACCACCTCCGTGGGGCCTCACCGGGACGATATCGATATCAAAATCAACGGGATCTCGGCCCGCAGCTTCGGTTCACAGGGGCAGCAGCGGAGCTGCGCGGTAGCGCTGAAGCTGGGCGAGGCCGCCGTGATGAAACAGATCACCGGCGAACAGCCGGCGGTGCTGCTGGACGACGTGATGAGCGAGCTGGATTCCGGCCGCCAGGACTATATCCTCAACCATATCAAAGGGTGGCAGGTGTTCATTACCTGCTGCGAGCCCTCCACCGTGCTGCGGATGTGCGGCGGGAAAACCTTTCACATTCACAGTGGTGAATTAACCAAGGCTGAAGAAAATTAGCAATTAGCAATGTGAGATTATTATGTTTTTACATCTGGGACAGGAAACGGTGGTCAGCGACAAAAACGTGATCGGCATTTTCGATCTGGACAACGCCACCGTGGCCAAGGCGACGAGAACGTATCTTTCCGCCAAAGAAAAAGAGAAAAAAGTGTTCACGGTATCCTTCGACCTGCCCCGTTCCTTTACGGTATGCGCGGGCAAAGGCGGAGAAAACGAGACTGTGTACCTCTCCCCCCTCTCCCCCGCCACCCTTGAAAAAAGAGCCACGTAGCACGCAGCCTCAGCTGCGTTTGTACCGCGCTTTTAATAACAGAAACGCCCGATAAAAAGAGACGTTCTTTTATATAGTTGTTTTACCCATAAAACCGGCTCCGCCGGGGCGGCTGTGGGCAGCCGCGCTACCGATATCTTCCGTCAGCCGGACTTCCGACTGATGACTACCGACTCAAACGGCGCAAGGCGCCGTGCTGCAAAAGGAGACCCATATGAACGACGACATCAACATTCCCGTAACCGAAAGCTATGACGAAAATTCCATACAGGTGCTGGAGGGGCTGGAAGCGGTCCGCAAGCGCCCGGGTATGTACATCGGTTCCACCGGCGAGCGGGGCCTGCATCACCTTGTCTATGAGATCGTGGACAACTCCATCGACGAGGCGCTGGCCGGCTACTGCGACAAGATTCTGGTGGAGCTGCTGGACGACGGCATTGTGCGCGTGACGGACAACGGCCGCGGCATTCCCGTGGGCATCCACCCCACCAAGGGGATCCCCACCGTCAGCGTTGTATTCACCATTCTGCACGCCGGCGGCAAGTTCGGCGGCAGCGGTTACAAGGTCTCCGGCGGTCTGCACGGCGTGGGCGCTTCCGTGGTGAACGCCCTTTCCAGCTGGCTGGAGGTGGAGGTAAAGGACGGCGAGCATATCTACCGCCAGCGGTACGAGCTGGGCGAAATCAAGACTGACCTGGAGGTGATCGGCGACACGACGGAGACCGGCACCAAGGTCACCTTTAAGCCGGACCCCACCATCTTCACCGATACCACCCGTTACGACTACGATACGCTGTTGCAGAGATTGCGCGAGCAGGCTTTTCTGAACGGCGGCATCCGCATTGTACTCAAGGACCTGCGCACCGACGACATGGTGATCCCGGACCGGGAGGACGACCTGTGCTATGAAGGCGGCATCCGCTCCTACGTGGACTACCTGCTGGAAAAGAGCCGCAAAAATCCCCTGCACGACGACGTGATCTACCTGTCCGGTCAGTCCGGCGACTCCACGGCGGAGATCGCCATTCAGTGGTCCTCCGGCTACGACTGCAATATCATGTCCTTCGCCAACACCATCCACACCATCGACGGCGGCACCCATGAGACGGCCTTCAAAAAAGCCATTGCCAACGTGGTGAATAAATACGGCTTCGCCTTCAAAAAATTGAAGGAGGGCAACCCGCGCTTAAAGGGCGAGGACATCATGGAGGGCATGATCGCGGTGGTGAGCGTCAAGCTGACCGACGCCCAGTTCGAGAGCCAGACAAAGGCCAAGCTGGGCAACACCGCCATCGGCACTCTTGTCAACAACATCGTCAACGACAAGCTGTATCAGTATCTGGAGGACCATCCGGCGCAGGCCGGCATCATCCTGGATAAATCCATCGCCTCCTCCAACGCCCGCGAGGCGGCCCAGAAGGCGCGGGAGGCCAGCCGGAACAAATCCGGCATCGGCGGCAAGACGAGAATGCCCGACAAGCTGACCGACTGCATATCCAACGACGCCACCAAGACCGAGATCTTCATCGTGGAGGGCGA
Source organism: uncultured Clostridia bacterium (assembly GCA_946409885.1). Lineage (GTDB taxonomy): Bacteria > Bacillota > Clostridia > Oscillospirales > Acutalibacteraceae > RUG806. Next base: position 4,204 of record CAMJYF010000029.1, read on the forward strand.
TTCCGCCGGCGGCTCCGCCGTGGAAGGGCGGAACAGCACCTATCAGGCCATCCTTCCCCTGTGGGGCAAAATGCTGAACGTGGAAAAGGCCCGGGCCGACAAGATCTACGGCAACGACAAGCTGACCCCCGTGGTGGTGAGTCTTGGCACCGGCATCGGCGAAAACTTCGACATTGAAAAGCTCCGCTACGACAAGATCGTCATTATGGCGGATGCCGACGTGGACGGTTCCCACATCCGCACGCTGCTGCTGACCTTCTTCTTCCGGTATATGCCGGAGCTGATCGAGACCGGCCACATCTATCTCGCGCAGCCGCCGTTGTTCCGCATCTCCAAGGGCAAGACCCACTACGACGCTTTTACGGACGAGGAGAAGGCGGAATATATTGAAAAACTGGGCGGCAACGCCGACGTGCAGCGCTATAAAGGTCTTGGTGAAATGGACCCCAGCCAACTGTGGGAGACCACCCTTGACCCGGACAGCCGCACGCTGTTGAAGGTGACCATGGCGGACGCCGAGCTGGCGGACGAGACCTTTACCATGCTGATGGGCGAGGAAGTGGAGCCCCGGCGCAAATTCATTGAAGAAAACGCGGTCTACGCGAAGGATCTGGATATTTAAGGAGGCGCGGACAAATGGCAAAGAGAGAAGTAGAAAACAAGCGCTGGCCGGAGGACCACGAGACCAACATACAGCCCGTGGAAATCGTCAGCGAGGTCCGCACCAGTATGCTGCAGTACGCCATGAGCGTGCTGGTCAGCCGGGCGATCCCCGACGTGCGCGACGGCCTCAAGCCCGTGCACCGGCGCATCCTTTACACCATGTATGAAAACAACCTGACGCCGGATAAGGCCTACCGCAAGTGCGCCGATACGGTGGGTACCGTGCTGGGCCGCTATCACCCCCATGGCGACGCCTCCGTTTACGACGCCATGGTGCGTATGGTGCAGCCCTTTTCACTGCGCTATCCGCTGATCGACGGCCACGGCAACTTCGGCAATATCGACGGCTACCCCGCCGCCGCCTACCGGTACACGGAAAGCCGCATGAACCGCCTGTCGCTGCACATGCTGGACGATATCAACAAGGAGACCGTTGATTTCCTGCCCAACTACGACGACCGTCTGCAGGAGCCGGAGGTATTGCCCGTGCGCTTCCCCCAGCTGCTGGTGAACGGCTCCTCCGGTATCGCCGTTGGTATGGCCACGGAGATCCCTCCCCACAATCTGGGTGAGGTGATCGACGGTATGTGCTGCCTGATCGACAACCCGGACGCGGACCTGGCGGAGATCTGCCAGTATATCAAGGGACCGGACTTCCCCACCGGCGGCGTCATCATGGGCCGGGCGGGCATCCGCGCCGCCTATGCCACCGGCCGGGGCAAAATCACCCTGCGGGGCAAGGCGGAGATCGAGGAGGTCAAAAACGGCAGGTTCCGCATCGTGATCACCGAGATCCCCTATAAAGTACGCAAGAAAGACTTAGTCAAAAAGATATACGATTACGCCGTAGATAAAAAGATCGAAGGCATCGAGGACGTGGTGGACTACTCCTCCGAGCGGGACGGCGGTATGCGCATTGTGGTGGACCTGAAAAAGGACGCCAACCCCCAGGTGGTGCTGAACAAGCTGTACACCTACACCGACCTGCAGACCACCTTCGGCGCGATCCTCATCGCCCTGGCGGACGGCAAACCGCAGATCCTCACATTAAAAGAGATGCTCCAGCGGGCCATCGATTTCCAGTGCGAGATCATCCGCCGCCGCACCATGTTCGACCGCCGCAAGGCCGCCGAGCGGGCCCACATTCTGGAGGGGTTGAAGATCGCCCTGGATTTCATCGACGAGGTCATCGCCATCATCCGGAGCAGCGCCACCATTCCGGAGTCAAAAGAGGCCCTTTCGCAGCGGTTCGGCCTGGACGACATCCAGACCACCGCCATCGTGCAGATGCAGCTGGGTCGTCTGGCAGGCCTGGAAAAACAGAAGATCATGGACGAGCTGCAGGAAAAGCTGGATTTCATCAAAAAATGCGACGAGATCCTTGGCAGCCACGCCATGGTGCTGGATATCGTGAAGACCGACGCCCTGAACCTGCGGGATTCCTTCAGCGACGACCGCCGCACCGAGATCTCCGAGGTGGCCGGCGAAGTGGACATTGAGGACCTGATCCCCGAAGAGGAATGCGTCTTCACCATGACCCGGATGGGCTATATCAAGCGCATGAGCGCCGACGAGTACCGCATCCAGAAGAAGGGCGGCCGTGGCAAGATCGGCATCACCCGCCGGGAGGAGGACGAGGTGGACACCATGTTCACCTGCTCCACCCACGACAACCTGATGTTCCTGTCCTCTACCGGCAAGGCGTATAAGCTGAAGGGCTATGAGATCCCCGAGGGCAGCCGTACCAGCAAGGGCCTGAACGTGGTGAACATCCTGCCGCTGGAGCCGGAGGAGAAGATCTCCGCCATGCTGGACGTGCCGGACGACCGGGACGACAAGTTTGTGTGCATGATCACCAAAAACGGCGTGATCAAGCGCACGGAGCTGACCAACTTCCGCAATATCCGCCGCAGCGGCATCATCGCCATCAACCTGGACGAGGGCGACGAGCTGATCGATGTGCGCGTCACCGACGGCAGCGACGACCTGTACGTGGCCACCAAAAAGGGTATGGGCGTGCGCTTCAATGAGCAGGACGCCCGGGCCATCGGCCGCGCGGCCCGCGGTGTAAAGGCCATCACCTTCAAATACCCCGACGACGAGGTGGTTGCCATGGAGATCCTGAAGGAGGGCGACGGTGGCAAGCTGCTGACGGTTTCCACCCAGGGTATCGGCCGCAAGAGCGACTACAGCGATTACCGGGTGCAGAACCGGGGCGGCAGCGGCACCATCAACTACCGGGTGGATAAATACGGCGACGTGGCCGCGGTGCGCGTGGTCTACGATGACGACGACGCCATCCTCATCACCGAAAGCGGCGTGATGATCCGCGTCTCCTGCGAGGAGATCCGCGAGTGCGCCAGACCCAGCAAGGGCGTGATTCTGATGAAACTGGCCGAGGACGACAGGGTCATCACCCTGACCACCGCCAAAAAGAGCGAGGAGGAAAAGCCCGACGCGCTGCCGGAGGACGACTCCCCCGCCGGACCGGACCTGCCGGAGGACGACGCGGAACCGGAGGAGGAAACCTCCCCCGCGGAAGAAACCGGAGCGGAAGATACTACAGAGATAACAGAATAAACCGTAAGCCGTTCTGATCGGTCGGTTTGGGTGTGACCGTCGGACGTTGCCGATAACCATTTGCATTTGGGTAAAGGGACAAGATATGGACAAGAAAAAGCTGCTGAAGATTATTATCATCTCCCTGCTTTCCGCCGTTCTGGTGTTCGTGATCCTGGTGGGGGTTTACAGCGTCAGGCTGTACAATTCCTTTGATGTACAACAGGAGGAAACGCAGCCCCAGGCGGAGCAGAACGCTCCGCAGGAGCTTCTCACCCAGCCGGAGGAGGAGGACGAGGAAGAGATCGTTCTGTCGCTGAGCGAGCTGCGCAGCGCGGACGACCTTTCCACCGCCCTGCGGGAGTGGTCGGAGAATACCGATGACTACGTGCTGATGAAATCCAAAAAGGTCATCAACTTCCTGCTGATCGGCGGCGACGAGGAGCAGGAACTGGCGGACGTGATCATGATCGCCTCCGTCAACAAGACCACCAAACAGATTTTCCTCACCTCCATCATGCGGGACAGCTACACCTATATCCCCATCAAAAACAGCGACACCTACGGTAAAATCAACGCCGCCTACTATTACGGCGGCGCGGAGATGCTGAAATCCACCATCGAGCGGGATTTCAAAATCGAGGTGGATTACTACGTCACCATCAACTACGAGATGTTCGTGGGGCTGGTGGACGCCCTGGGCGGCGTGGAGCTGGAGGTGCAGGAGTACGAAGCCCGCGCTGTAAAGGATGAGCTGCGGTACGTCTGGCAGGTAAAGGAGGACGAGCGGGAATGCCCCTGGGGCGAAAGGGTGACGCTGAACGGCTATCAGGCCCTCACCTTCTGCCGCATCCGCCACTGCGACGTGGACGCGGATATCAGCCGCACCCGCCGCCAGCGCCAGTTCATCACCGCGCTGATCGAAAGATCCCGCCAGATCAAAATGTCCCAGATCGACGAGCTGCTGGAGCAGTTTTCTCCCTATATCCGCACCGACTGCCCCAAAAGCGAGCTGGCCTCGCTGGCTTCCCAGGCCATTCTCGGCAAATGGTATAACTACGAGATCGTCTCCTCCTCCTTCCCCCAGGAGGGCGAGCGGATGGATTACTCCGGCAACGCGTGGGTGTGGATCGTGGACTATCCCCTTTCCGCCTATCATCTGCAGAATATGATCTACGGCGAATCCAACATCATCCTCAGTGAGGACCGGGTCAGCGTGATCGATATCATGCAGTACACCGGCAACACCGGCACCGCAATGCCGTGATTTGTCGGGCGGAGCCCGACAGTCGTCAGTCGTCAGAAATTGACAACAGCGTTTCATCCTACGAAAACCGCAAGCGAAAAAGGCCTGCGGTTTTTTAGTGTGGTCATAAAGGAAGAGATGGTACTTTCGTGAACAGCGACACTGAGGTGCCGCGCTGCCGGGTCATCTCGAAAAATCCCTTCATATTGCCGCTTGACAAAGCCTTTCGGGGTGCATATAATAAATGAAAATATCTCGGTTATTGGCGGCTTACTGTTCCGCTGGACCATGGGAAAGAGGAAGTAAACGATATGGAAAATGAATCCGTCACAGCGGCCGCGTACCCCTTCGACGCCCAAAGCCTGCTGCGGGGTGTGGAGGAGATGAACGCCTTCGGGTCCCGCACCACCGGTTCCCCGGGGCACAACGCGTTCGTTTCGTCCATCAAGCGGCAGATCAAAGAGATGGGCGTTCCCTATAAAAGCGACCTGAAATACTTCGATCGTTGGCAGGCGAAGCGCAGCGCCATCACGGTCCACTCCGCCATGGGGGAGATCCCGGTACACGTGTCCTCCCCCTTCCCCTATTCCGGCGAAACCGGCCCGGAAGGCGTCACCGCCGTGCCGGTGCCGATCATCGGCAAGCACCTTGATTTCTTTTTGGCGAAGGATAAAATCGCCGTGGTGCGCCTGAAGGACTTCAAAAGCGTCTATTCCGGCATCGCCTTCAACCAGAAGACCGCCCTGCCCAAAGATCTGCGGGTACAGAAATACTATAAAGGCCCTGTGGCCACGGCTTTCGTCAAGTTCCCGTTTCTGCAGATCGCCCGGGATATGGGCGTAAAGGCGGCCATCTGCATCTGGGAGGATATGAGCGACGCCATGGTGGAGGGCCAGTACCTGAATTTTATTCTGGATTATCAGGGCATCCCGGCTCTGTGGGTCAACGAGACGGAGGGCCGCAAGGTGCTGGAGGCCTGCCGCCGCAAGGACCCCATCACCCTGACGCTGGAGGCGGAAAAGGAGGCCGGCGCCAGGGGCGAAAGCGTGTGCGCCGTGATCGAGGGGGAAAACCCCGATGAAACGGTCATCATCAACACCCATACGGACGGCGTGAACTGCGTGGAGGAAAACGGCCCCGTGGCCATGCTTGCCATGATGCGGTATTTTCTGGCGCATCCGCCGCAGCGCACATTGGTGTTCGCCTTTGTGTGCGGCCACTTCCGCCTGCCGAAATTCAAGGCCCCCGGCGCCATCAGCGACCAGGCCACCTCCCTGTGGCTGCACGACCACCGGGAATTCTGGGACGGCAAAGAAGGCCATAAAAAGGCCGTGGCGGGCCTGACGGTGGAACACCTGGGCTGCATGGAATGGAAGGATTTTTACGGCGAATACCGCTGCACCGACCCCATCGACGTGGAGGTGGTGTACACCGGCAACAAAAAGATGGACGAGATCTATTACCAGAGCCTGGAGGGCCGCACCAAGGTGCGCACCGTCACGCTGCGGGGTCACAACTTCCTGCACTTTGGCGAGGGCCAGTCCCTGTTCAACGTGGGCATACCGGAAATCGCCCTGGTCACCAGCCCCGATTACCTCTGCGTGGAAAGCGCCACCCACGAGATGGATAAATTCGACCCGGACCTGATGTATCAGCAGACCGTCTCTTTCATCAAAATGGCCGAGATCATCGGCGAAACCCCCGCCCGCGACCTGGGCCGCGCCGACAACTACACCTTCGGCGTGGGCAAGGTGTAATACCGTGATAAAAAACCGGGGATCCCTGAGCAATGACGTTCAGGGATCCCTTTTTCGGGTCCGAAGGATGATTACTGGAGTAGGGGCGGGCACTGACCGCCCGCAACCGTAATCATCCGAATCACTTTCGATTCGAGGGTGTTTAACGGGCGGTCAGTG
>CAMJYF010000030.1 GCA_946409885.1 uncultured Clostridia bacterium
TTTTGTAAGAATGAGATTCCTTATAATACAACGGAATACAGGAACGCCCGAAGGGATACTTTCGACTTACGACTTGCGACTTGAGCCAACAGCTCGACAAATCCTTTTTTGCGGCGTCAAAGCGCTTCTCCTCTGCCGCTATTATACAGCATCCAACCGGCCATAGCAAGCGTTTTTTAGTGAATAAGAACAGTTGGGCGATTTGACACAACAAAATACGGCTATTTACAGAGGCAGCCGATCCTCATAGACTAATCAGATATCCGTTTTTTTATTAAAATTACCATAAATTGCCTCTTGGCAAGGGCAAATGTTGGTGGTATAGTATAGGAAAATACAAAATCTTGTTGTATTACATTACGCATAGCGAATTGAAACCAGCAACAAATGCCACCGTTGAGTTATCATCGGTCCTACATCACGCAATAGCGAATTAACGCAAGGCCGTCCGCAGACGGTCAAAAAAAACGCCCGACGGTATCATCGGACGTTTTTCTTTTCTTGCCAATGCCGCCGGGCTTTCTGCGGCATCGCAGGCAACAGAATCAAACCACAAAACATGATACAATCAAGCCCGACAGGGCTTCCGAATTTCAACTTTTCACTTTCATCTTTCCACTTTCTTGTCGTTCCAACAGCGCGTCAAACCTCAATCTGCCGCGCCGTTGTTCCGGTCGCAATGATCCGTAAAAAAGAAAACAGCCCCCTGCGCCGCGGCGGCGGTCAGGGGGCCTGATGATTGTTTGATTTTCGTGTCAACCGGGGCGCCGTCAGCTGCCGGCGGTAAAGCGATTGCCGCAGAAGGGGCATTCCACCTCGCCGGTCAGGTCGGCGGCGGGAAACGAGAGGGTCTCGCCGCAGCCGGGGCAGGTCACCTCCGTGAACGCCTCTCCGGAAAGGTCCGATTCGATCAGCTCCTCCTCCCCGCTGAACTCGCCGGAGATGTTGCCCCGCAGCCGGTCGATCTCGCCGAACAGCCCGGTGATCTCCTCATCCCGGCCCATACCGGCGGCAACGCGGTAGGCCTCGGCGTTATCCAGCAGGATCATGGCGCTGTCCCAAAAGAAATCGTCCGCGGCGGTCACGTCCTCCGCGTGCTCCAGCACCGCGCTGACCGCCCGTTTTGCCGTTTCGCCGGTCATTGCCGCGCACTCCCGCACAACGCTCTCCGCCGCCTCCGCGGCCTCTTTGGCCCGGCGGCCGTGTCTGCGCTCCCGCTTCCGATAGGCCTGCACCGCCTCATAGTGGCAGGAGGTGACGTCCACAACGGCGGAAAGCGCCTTGCGGCAGGCGGTAAAATAGGCCTGTCCGGAACCGGACCGCTCCGCCAGCCGGGCGGCCAGCTCCTCCGCCGGCTGTGCCAGTAAAGCGATGCTGCGGTAGTCCGCGCCGTCCCGCAGCGCCCGCGCCACCGCCAGATAAAACGCGGCCACCGGCTGATCCGGCGACAGGGCCAGCGCCTGTTCAAAAAGCCCGGCGGCCTCCTCGTAGTTTTCCTCCTCCAGGGCCGTTTCCGCCCCGCGCAGCAGCTCTTCCGTCCGATCCTGTTGATCCATAGCGGCAGTCTCCTTTCTTTCGATAGGGCAATTATACCATAACGCAGGCAAAAAACAAATCTTTTTTGAGGTTTTTTTATCATATTCTTGACTTTTTTCCGGGAATGATGTAAAGTAAGGGATGATATATGCCGACCTGTTTTGTCCGAGCCCTTTTTTCGGCGTATATTTGCTGAAAACTGAAGGGAGTTATTCAAATGAAAAAGAACGCAGTAAGAATCCTTGCGCTGGCGCTGACGGCCGTTATGCTGATCGCCTGCGCTTCCTGCTCGCAGACGCTGCTGGTCCGCTTTGTGGATAAGGACGGCAACGACATCCAGCTGCCCGCCATCGGCGTGGGAGGCGGCGCCGCCGCTCCTGTGGCCGATACCCAGCCCGCAGCCCCCGCCACGCAGCCCGCCGCGCCTGCCGACACCCAGCCCGCCTCCGACGCGGCTCCCGCCGCCGATTCCGGTTCCGACGCCGCCGCGCCTGCCGACGCGGCTCCCGCCGCCGATACCGGCGCGCTGCCCACCGACAACGCGGGCATCCTGACCCTGTATACCAAGCTGGTGGACGAGATGAAGGCCGCCAAGCCTGCCTACCGCCGCATCGAGTATCAGGAGCTGCCTGAGGAGCACAGAAACCTGGGCACCGTGGCCAACGCGGTCATGGGCATCGCCAACGGCATGATCACCACCAAGGATAAGGCCGAGGCCGATCCCTCCATCCACAACCAGGGCGACGACCCCAACAACATCCCCATCCGGGACAACCCCAAGGGTTGCCTGCTGACCGACGCCAGCAAGATCAAATCCGCCAGCTGCAAGGATAACGGCGACGGCACCGCCACCCTTGTCATCACCCTGGTGGACGAAGACAACCCCAAGCCCGTGGAAGGCGGCGCCACTACTTCCCAGTACCACACCAGCGCCATGTTCTTCCCCATGGACCAGGCCGGTATTGACAACATCGTGGATAAGTTCAAGGCCGTCGTTACCATGAACTCCCTGGTGCTGACCTACACCGACTGCACCGTGACCTGCGTGTTCGACACCGCCACCCAGAAGATCAAGACCCTGACCTATGTGGAGCCCGTCGACATCAAGGTGGACGGCAAGGCCGTGTTCATCCCCATCAACGGCTCCGCCCGTCTGGTGGATACCATGGAGATCACCGAGATCGCCTATTGATCCGCCTGTCATCATAGAATCTTTCCCCGCCGCAGTGCCGCCGCTGGCATTGCGGCGGGTTTTTTCACTTTTTTTTCTTGACTTGCCTCCCGTTTTATTATATAATTAATTTTCAAAAAGCAATTGATTATCGTTAGGAGAGCACGCTATGGACGGCTCAATATTTGTTGACAACAACGTATTTGGAGAGCTATCTCAGAAATTCATCAAAAACAACGCCATCAATCCGGCGGCGTTTGAAAAATACTCCGTCAAGCGGGGGCTGCGCAATCCGGACGGCACCGGCGTGATGGTGGGCCTTACCAAGATCTGCAACGTGGAGGGCTACTACATCGACGACGGTGAAAAGATCCCCAAGGAGGGCCGCCTGATCTACCGGGGCGTGGACCTGTACGACTTTGTCAACGGCTGCACGACGGATAACCGCTTCGGCTATGAGGAGCTGGCCTTTCTGCTGATGTTCGGCGAGCTGCCCACTCAAAGCGAGCTGGATAACTTTTGCGGCCTGCTGGCCCTGAACCGGGAGCTTCCCTTTGATTTTGTGGAGGACGTGATCATGCGCGCCCCCTCCCCCAACATCATGAACAAGATGGGCAGCTCGGTGACGGCCCTGTACGCCTATGACCCCAACCCGGACGATATCTCCGTGGAAAACGTGCTGCGCCAGTCCATCCAGCTGATCGCCCAGCTGCCCTCCATCATGTCCTACGCCTATCAGGTGAAGCGCCGTTACTTCTACCGCAAGAGCATGTACATCCATCCGGTCAAGCCCACCCAGCGCACCGCGGAGGTGGTGCTGAACTCCATCCGGTCCAACCGGAAATTCACCGACAGCGAGGCAAAGCTGCTGGACCTGTGCCTGATCATCCACGCGGACCACGGCGGCGGCAACAACTCCACCTTTACCACCCGCTGCGTCACCTCCACCGGCACGGACACCTATTCCGCCATCGGCGCGGGCATCGGCTCGCTGAAGGGCTTCCGTCACGGCGGCGCCAACATCAAGGTGAGCGAGATGGTGCAGGACATTACGGAGAACGTGCGGGACATCACCGACGAGGACGAGGTCAGCGAATACCTGCGCAAGATCGTCCGCAAAGAGGCGGGCGACGGCAGCGGCCTGATCTACGGCATGGGCCACGCCATCTATACCCTCTCCGACCCCCGCGCGCGGCTGCTGAAGCAGCACGCCAAGCAGCTGGCGGAGGAAAAGGGCATGCTGGCCGAATGGCAGCTGCTGGATACCATCGAGCGCCGCGCCCCGCAGATCTTCTGCGAGGAAAAGAACCAGACCAAGCAGATCTGCGCCAACGTGGACCTGTATTCCGGCCTGGTGTACCGCACGCTGGGCATTCCGGAGGATCTGTACACCCCCATGTTCGCCATCGCGAGGGTGGCGGGCTGGTGCGCCCACCGGCTGGAGGAGCTGGCCACCTCCGCCAAGATCATGCGCCCCGCCTACAAGAGCCTTTCCAGGCATCAGGAGTATAAGATGCTGGCGGAAAGAGTGATGGAGAGCTGAGATACGAGAGCGGAGTGCGGAGATAACGCAGGCAGCACAGCGTATCACGCTGTCCAACCCGCCTTTTCAGCTTTGTTAAATCATTACAAATTATCCTATAATCCGGGTGATACATATGAAATTGAAAGGTACTTTTGAAAAACTCTCCCTGGCAAAGCTGGGGGTGATCGCGGCGGCGCTGACCGTGGTGATGCTGGCGCTGCGGTTTTATCAGCTGACGGCGCTGACCGACCCCGCCACGGGCTTTTTCACCGACCACAAGAACGTGACGGTGCTGCCCTTTTACGTGCTGGCCGTGGGCGCGGTGCTGTGCCTGCTGCTGCTGGCCTGGCTGGCGGGCGGCGTGGGCAGCGGCAAGACCCGCGAACGGAGGGATCTGCCGCTGGGCGTCGCCTCGCTGGTGTTCGCCGTGCCGCTGGCAATGGCGTTTATTTCCGGCGCAAAGGAGATCTCCGCCAACCTTGCCGCCTACTACCGGCTGAAGGACGCGGTGGAGGCCATGGGTGGCTACATCTCCGTGCTGGCGCCCCTGCTGGCGCTGCTGTCCGCCGTGGCCATGCTGCTGAACGGAATCTCCTTCCTCACCGGCAAATTCATCATCCCCAAGCTGAAGATATTGCTGCTCTGCCCCGCCCTGTGGGCCTTTTTCCTCACCATTGAATACTTCAAGATCACGGTCAGCTACGTCAAGGTCAGCCAGCTGATGCTGACGATCTTCGCGGACGCCTTCCTGATGATCTTCCTGTTTGAGTACGCCCGGCTCATCTCCGGCATCGGCATTCTGGACGCCATCCACGCCTTCTACGGCTCCGGCCTGGCGGCGGCGTTCCTGCTGCTTTCCGCCGAGCTGCCGAACCTGTACTTTCAGCTGTTCGCGCCGGAAAAGCTGGTGATCCACTGCCAGCTGCGCACGGTCAACCTGGCGGCCGCGCTGTTTGTGATCGCCGCCATGCTCTACGCCGCCCGCAACGGCCTGCCCGCCCGGACGGAATCGCCGGAAGAAGCCGCGTAAACCGCCATGGAGCTGTTCTGGCAGAACTGTCTGATCGCCGCCAGGCAGGTGGTCATCCTGTATATCATCGTCGCGGCGGGCTACGTCTGCGACAAAACCGGCGTATTCACCGAAAAGACGGCGCGGGCCTCCAACAACCTGCTGTTTTACCTGATCACCCCCTGCGTGATCATCAACGCCTTTCTCACCACGGAATTTACCGCCGAAACCGCCAAAGGGCTGGCGATGGCGGGGGGCGGCGCGGCGCTGACCCATCTGGCCGGCATCGCCCTTTCCGTCCCCTTTTTCCGGGACGTGAACAAAAGCGACAACGCCATTTTCAAATTCGCCTGCGTGTACGGCAACATGGGCTACATGGCGCTGCCGCTGGCCCAGGCGGTGCTGGGCAGCGAGGGCGTGTTCTACTGCTCCGCGGGCGTTATCATGTTTCAGGTGTTCTGCTTTACCCACGGCGTGTGGGTGATGAACCGGGGCAACGGGGGCGAAGCGAAATTCCGGGCCCGCAACCTGATCCTGAACCCGGGCGTGATCGCCGTGCTGATCGGCCTGCCCCTGTTTCTGCTGAAGCTGAACGTGCCGGAGATGATCGTGGAGCCCGTGCGGTTCATCGGCTCCATGAATACCCCGCTGGCCATGCTGATGCTGGGCACCTATATGTCCAACGCGGGGCTGAAAACCATTTTCAAAAACAGGGACCAGTATCTGGCCGCGGCGGTCAAGATCATCGCCGTGCCGCTGGTGATGCTGGGTCTGCTGAAGCTGACGGGCCTGATGAGCGGCGCCCTGCTGACAGCCTGCATCATTCAGGCCAGCGCCCCCAGCGCCAACAACACCGTCATGTTCTCCGCCAAATACGGCCGGGATACGGGCGTGGCTTCCAAAACGGTGGCGTTCATCAGCTTTGCCTCCATATTGACCATGCCGGTGATGATCGCGCTGGCGCAGTATTGAAAGATTGATGGAACTGGACGATATTTTCGGCGGATTGCCCTATGGGTTTTCCGATTTTGATCTGATAAAGGACCGGCTGATCGACTGCCGCGCCAGGGCCCGGCTGCCGGAGGGCGCGCGGACCGTCATTTCGGTGTTGTTCCCCTACTACCTGGGGGAGGAGTTCTACAAGGCGGCCAACGTCTCCCGCTACGCGGTCAGCGAGGACTACCACATTGTGACGGCGGAGCTGCTGAACGCCGCGGCGGACCGGCTGCGGGAGCGCTTTCCGGACAACGTGTTTGAAGTGTTTATCGACAACTCTCCCCTGCCGGAGGTGCGCTGCGCCGTCAACGCCGGGCTGGGGTGCCTGGGGAAAAATTCCCTGTTCATCAACGAGACCTACGGCTCCTGGGTGTTTCTGGGTGAGATCGTCACCGACCGGCACTTCCCCGCCGCCGGCGCGGAACCCGCGCTGTGCGCCCGCTGCGACCGCTGCGTGAAGGCCTGCCCCATGGGCGCCATCACGGACCACGGCGTCGACCGGGAGAACTGTCTCTCCTTTTTATCCCAGAAGAAGGGCGACCTGCCGGAGAGGATCCGGGAGAAGATGCGCGAGACCGGCTGCGCCTGGGGCTGCGACATCTGCCAGAAGGTCTGCCCCCACAACGCCCACGCGGCCGTTACCCCCATCGCCCGCTTTTTTGAGACCGCCGCCCCCCACGTCAGCGAGGACGTGGAAGTGGAAGGCCGCGCCTTCGCCTGGCGGGGCAAGGCCGTGATCGAAAGGAATATTCGGGCGATGAGGGAATAAAATGTAGCGCGGCTCCGTGAGCCGCAATCTCGCCTGTCGGCTCAGGCATCGCTTCTGCTTCGCAGAGGTGTCCACTGGACACCCGCGACGCAATGCGATTCCGATGATTAACGCTCCCATTACATCAACGGAACAAAATAGTTGTTTCAGTCAAAAAACCGCCTTGCGGCGGGGCGGCTCACGGAGCCGCGCTACAAAAAAGGAGGCCACCCATGAAGCTCATCATCGCCATTGTCAACAAGGAGGACGCCTCCGGTCTGATGCAGACGCTTTCCAAAAACGGGTATATGTCCACACGGCTTGCCACCACGGGCGGTTTTCTGCGCAAGGGCAACGTGACGCTGCTGATCGGCACGGAGGAGGAAAAGGTGGATCCGTGCCTGGAGCTCATCCGGGGCTGCTGCTCCCGGCAGACGCAGCTCATCACCCCCACCGCCGGCAGCACCGCGGAGCAGGTGTTCGCCGCCGCCCCTATCCCCGTCACCGTGGGTGGCGCCACCGTGTTCGTGATGGATATCGACCGGTTTATCAAGATGTGATTTCATGCGGCAGTTTTCGTTTTTTTCCGATCCCCATATCCCCGCGGATACCCGGCGGGCGGTGAACGCCGCCGCGGCCCGCGGCCGCCTGCCCCAAAGCGTGATGCTCACCGGGGGCGCCAAAGCCCTGCGGGAGGCCTGCGCGAAGGAGCTGTGCCTGGCCGTTCTGTGCGCCGAAGCCACGCCGGAAGATCCCCTGCCCTGCGGCGTATGCCACTGCTGCCGCAAGGTGCTGGCGGGCGCCCACCCGGACGTGACCGTGGTCTCCCCCACCGGCAGCCGCAAAACGGTGGGCAAGGCGGACGTGGAGCAGCAGGTGCTGGAACCCCTGTATAAATCCCCCACCGAGGCGGATAATAAAGTATATATATTTCCCGACGCGGATACCCTTTCCCCCGTGGTGCAGAACAGCCTGCTGAAAACGCTGGAGGAGCCCCCGGAGGACGTGATGTTCCTCTTTCTGTGCGAAAAGCGGGAAAGCCTGCTGATCACCGTGATCTCCCGGCTGACCGAATACCCGCTGGGCAGCGCTCCTTCCGCCGCGGGGCAGGAGGACGATGCAGCCGTGACCGCCGTGGCCCGGGGGCTGGCGGAAGCGCTGGCCAAGGATAACGAGTTCGGCCTGATGATGCAAACGGCCCCCATGGCCAAAAATCGGGCCATGATGGCCAAGACCGCCGCCCGGCTGACGGAGATCGTCCGTGACGCGCTGGTCAGCGGCAGCGGCGCGGCAAGGCTTTCCGGCTGCGACAGAGAGGCGGCGCTGTTGGCCATGAACTACGGCGCGCCCTCCCTCCTGCGCATCAAGGAGGCCATGGACCGGATCATCGCCGACGCGGCGGCCAACGCCAACGAAAACCTGCTGCTGACGCGCTTCAGCTCGTCGCTGGCAGTGATACTCAAAGAAAGAAGATAACGATATGGCAGAAGTGATAGGCGTAAAATTCAAGGAAGCCGGAAAGATCTACTACTTCGATCCCGCCGGCCATCAGATAAAAAAGGGGCAGAAGGTGGTCGTGGAGACCGCCCGGGGCATTGAGTGCGGCGACTGCGCCATGGAAAACAAAGAGGTGGCGGACAACGTGATCGTCAAGCCCCTGAAAAGCATCGTCCGCCCCGCCAACGCGCAGGACCTGCGCGTTCTGGAGAACAACAAGGAAAAGGAAGCGCGGGCTTTCCGCATCTGTGAGGAGAAGATCGCCCAGTTCAAGCTGGATATGCATCTGGTGGAGGTGGAATACACCTTCGACGGCAGCAAGGTGCTGTTCTTTTACACCGCTCCCCAGCGGGTGGATTTCCGCGAGCTGGTCAAGTGTCTGGCGGGCATCTTCCGCATCCGCATCGAGCTGCGGCAGATCGGCGTGCGGGACCAGGCCAAGATGCTGGGGGGCCTGGGCATCTGCGGCCGGGGCTTCTGCTGCAAGGAGTTTCTGCACGATTTTCAGCCTGTCTCCATCAAAATGGCCAAGGAGCAGGGCCTTTCGCTGAACCCCGTCAAGATCAGCGGCACCTGCGGACGGCTGATGTGCTGCCTGAAATTTGAGCAGGACGCCTACGAGCACCTGCTGCGCACCACCCCCAAAACCGGCGCCATCGTGGATACCAAGGAGGGCCGCGGCACGGTGACGGAGGTGAACCTGCTGACGGGCATGCTGAAGATCCGCCTGGATAAAAACCCGGACGCCGCCCCCGCCGTCATCCACCGCAAGGACGTGCGCCTTATCAAAGATTCCCGCATCAAGATCAACCGGGAAGAGATGGAAGCCCTGAAGGAGATAGAGGACGAGTAAGGCCTTGCGGCGGAAAGCGTCCGGCCGCGAAAAAAAATAAAATTAGCTATTGATTTTTTATAATTATATGCTACAATGAATTTGCCAATCTATTACAAAGGAGGACCATATCATGGCATACAAGATTTCCGATGAATGCATCGCCTGCGGCGCCTGCGCCGCGGAGTGCCCCGTTGAGGCTATTTCCGAAGGCGACGACAAGTACGTGATCGACGAGGATCTCTGCGTGGAATGCGGCGCTTGCGCGTCCGCCTGCCCCGTAGGCGCTCCCTCCAACGACTGATAACCCCTTTGGCGCCGTACCTAAACCGGCGCCGTCAGCCGAAGCATTCCCAAAGACGCCCCCGCTGCGGCGGGGGCGTCTTTTCTGTCTTCACAGATCATTGCAGGACAGCGCCATACGGATTTTGCGACACGTTGTAGCACGGCGCCTTGCGCCGTTATTCCAGACGAAAACAACAAAAAAGCTGGTCATTTCCCGCGGAAGATGTTATAATTAAATGCCCTTTTTTTTCATCAAAAATCACCGCTTTTTAAAAACCTGAAACTTCGTCAATTTTCACATTTTTGCTCACGGGTAGTTGAGCAGGTTTAAAAACAAATTTGCCCAAAATTTGCCCATAGCCAAAAACGGCCGGTAAATCATGGAACTACATTTAGTCAAAACAAGGCAAAAAAAGCCGGAACACAAGATATTGTGTTCCGGGATGGAGCTGGTGGTCAGAATCGAACTGACAACCTGCTCATTACGAATGAGCTGCTCTGCCATTGAGCCACACCAGCGGTTGAAATTGTGGGGAAGAACGCGGCACAATACCACATACCTCACAGGATGATATTATACAATAAAAAGCCGTGAGAATCAAGAGTAAATTTTGGATTTTGATAAAGAATCTTAATCAATAACGCGCAAAGATAAAAAAGTGATATGATTCGCCGGAGGGGTTGCCCGGGGAGGGAGCATCCGAAAAAAAGTATTTGGCGCAACGGCAAAAACAATATGCTCCACTTTCCCACATTGATAAAGAGTGATTCTGAATAGATGAGGAATCCTGCATCACATGTCTCAAAAATGCTATTAATGCGGCAATAAAACAATTGAAAATTAAGACCGTTACCTTGCCGCATTAATAATACGATTATAATGCCGTTTTTGCCGTTTTACGGCAAAAACATGGCGAAATATTACTTCGGCAATAAG
>CAMJYF010000031.1 GCA_946409885.1 uncultured Clostridia bacterium
TGCGGGCCAACGGCTACGATATCCTTGCCGCCAATTTCAGCACCCCGCAGGGGGAAACGGACATTGTGGCAATGGACAAAGACGGCACCGTCTGCTTTGCGGAGGTGAAGACCCGCGCCCCGGGCGGTATGCTGCCGCCCGCCGAAGCCGTGGACTACGAAAAACAGCGCCGCCTGATCAACAACGCCGCCGCCTTTCTGGGCCGCGCCGGGCTGAAGGGAAGCAAGACCCGCTTTGATATCATCGAGATCATCCTGCACGACCTGTTCCGGCATGAGGTAAACCACATCAAAAACGCCTTCGGTCAGGGTGAACTGGATGGCAGAGCGTAGAAAAGGAACCGTCAATTGTTTGTCAGCATCCGCGGCAAATGCGGCTTCCGCTGCAAAGCGCATTGCTTTTGCCGGGAAATCAGAAATTATTCAAAAAGCGCCCTCTGTCAGAAAACAAAGGACGCTTTTTTACTGGCTAAAGCTTGTTGTTTTTACAAAACAGGGGTAATCGTTATATTTCACACCCCTGTTTTTCTTTATGGTTTCTGCCGTATACCAACGGATCAGATGACGACAGAGAGGTACTTGATGACCACCATGCCGATGATGGCCACGGTCAGCAGGGCGATGATGGCGATATGCTTTTTTCGCTCGGCCGCAAGGGTGGCGATAAACTCCCGCACAAAAGCGTTCACCCAGAAATACCGCTTGGTGGGGCTGCCGATCCCTTCCAGCGATTCCCCCTGCTCCTGCGCAATCATCCCCGCGCGGAACACATGGTAATTGGTGGTGGAAAAGGCCACCTTCGGCGCTTCTTCACGGGAGTGTTCCCGGATCAGACGCATGGAGTTGCGGATGTTTTCCTCGGTATTGACGGAGGTATTCTCCGCCAGGATGCGGTCCTCCGGAATGCCCAGGGACAGCAGATAGTTTCTGATCGCGTCCGCTTCCGCCATCACCTCATCCGGGCCCTGCCCGCCGGAGGGGACAAACACAAGGTCCTTTCCGGCGGCCTCTTTCTGCTGACGGGCGAATTCCACCGCCCTGTCCGCCCGGGAGCGCAGCAGCGGCGGCAGCGTGCCGTCGTCACGGATCTGACAACCCAGGATCAGCAGATAGTCCCGGTCGAAGGGAGGCACGTGTCTGGCGGCCTTGACCCCCAGTATCACGGTGCCCAGCAGGATACATTCCAGATAGGTCACCAGCATGGAGACGGAGCTTTCCGTAAAGGTCTCGATATACAGCCACGCGCCGCTTTCGTTATGCACATCGACAAGCGCGTTGGGCGACCACTGCAGATACTCCCCCAGCGCGCCGGGAGCCAGCGTCAGCAGGCACAGGCCGACTCCCAGGAAGGTGCCCAACATATTGCGCCAGTTGCGGCCTTCCTTACGCATCAGATCGATATTGCTGATGGTAATCAACACCGAAAGCACAAAGGCAACCGGCAGCACCAGCACAGAGAAAGAGTGGACCGACCCCAGGAAAGAGTTGACCGAGTGAAGCACCCCCTGATAGGAGAACAGCTGACGGACCTGATTGAGCAGCAAAAAGGAAAGGAAGATGATCAACCCCAGCACCATCACGTTGCGGTACTGATAGATGCTGCGGCGCAGGTTCGCCCTGTACCGGCGGACCAGCGCCAACAGGATCGCCGCCAGATAAAGGATCAGCGCCACAGGGATCACGATATCCCCTGTGCAGTCTCCAAAATAGTTTTCGTAGGTGATAATCCCAAAGGGATGGGCGTACAGGCGAAAATACAGCAGCGGTTCCTCCGCGTACAGCACTTCCACCCCAGACTTTCCCTGTTTCAACCAACGGAACGACATTGTCAGCCCGTCGTTTGCAAACTTCGTATCCGTCAGCGCTACCGCGGAATCTGTCCCCCGGAGCGCCACCCGGAACAACTCCGGATGGCGGCAGGCCTCATCCGTCACGTACGGCTGCCCCAGCCTCACCGTATAGTTCCTGCCGCACAGGAGCAGTACTGCGGCGCACAGCAAAAGCAGAAATCCGCCCAGCGGCAGCAGATATTTTTTTTTCATGGTCTGAGAATTCCTGTTCGTTCAGCGTTTTGCGGAATGCGTTTCCCGTTTATCGACGGCAGCGCCCTGCGCTTTACTTTTTGGTAACGCCGTCGCCGTAGATAGTGGTCCAGTCGTTTTTCATGGAGACGGGGATCCAGTCGAACTCGTCGCACAGGTCAAACATCTTCTGGGCCTTTTCCTCGCTGCCGTTCTCGCGCTCGGTATCGTCGCAGCACAGCATAAAGGCGAGGCTGCGGTACCGGTTGCCGCTGGTGACGTATTCCGCCATGCTGGCGTCGCCGGTGGAGTTGCCGAAGGAGAGCACCGGCTGCTGGCCGATCTCCTGCATGATGACGGTGACCTTGTTCATCTTCAGGTTCTTGATGATGAACTCGCCGCCCAGGATCAGCTCGTCGTTGTCGTCATACACGTAATCCAGGCCGTCCTCGTCGCCCTGATCCTTGGTGACCAGCGTTTCATCGGAACCGATGATCTGTCTGGGGGGCAGGTTCAGCGGGGAATCGTACACGATGCCGCGGACGATAAAGCGGTCGGTGCCGCTGACCACGTACACGGTAAAGTCGTTGGCGATCAGATAATCCACCACCTGCAGCATGGGTTTGTACCAGCCCTCGCCGCGCAGCATGCCGTCATAGCTGGGCATGGGCAGCTTTTTGAATTCCTGGATATAGTCGTTGAACTCCTCCACGGTCATGCCGGAGAAGGAGGAGGCGATCGCCTTGCCGTGATCCACCTCAAGGCCGTCGAACTTGGCGCCGGTCTCGTTCTGCTCCACGATCTTATTGGCCACCTCTTTTTCAAAGTCGGAGGCCTTGTCGATATAATCCGGGTCCTCCAGCACGCGGTGCACCAGCAGGGTGTAGTCGAAGTAGTTGGGGTCGGTCTCGCAGAACAGGGTGCCGTCAAAATCGAACACCGCGATACGGTCCTCCACGGGGATGAAGTCCGCGCCGCTTTCATCGGTGATGGCGTCCATATATTCCACCAGCGCCTTTCTGGCGGCGGCGTCCTCCGTCCACAGGGAGAGCATTTCATCCGCGGAGGGCGCTGCCTCCGTCTCGCTGACGGGTTCGGTCTCCTGCGGTTCGCCGGGAACGGCCTGCGTGGTGGCGTCCGGCGACGCGGCGGAGGGCGCTTCGGTTTTGTCCTTTGCGCCGCAGCCGGTAAACAGCAGCGACAGCGTCAGCAGCAGAATGAGGGGAAGAAAAACAGTGCGTTTGATTGTGTTGCGTTTCATGGGATCAGAATTCCTTTCTGCATTGGTATATTGTTACGCGTTTATTGGTCCTCCTGCGCGGGACGCAGGGTGATTACCTCATAATGGCAGCCGGCCTGGGTGCGGAAGGGCATCCGCCAGCCGCAGGCGCCGGCGCTGACGTTCATCACGGCGTCGCCCTCGGTATAATCGCCGTAGCAGTAGCCGATGGCGGCATACAGCAGCCCCAGCGGGAACAGCTGCCCCGCGTGGGTGTGACCGGAAAGCTGCAAATCGGCGCCCACGGCCATGTTTTCCCTGAACTGCACCGGCTGGTGATCCGCTACGATCAGATATTTTTCCGGCGAGGGATTGGTCAGGGCTTCTATCTTCGCTCTGCCCTCCCCTTCCGTGATATCCTCCCGGCCCAGCAACAGCAGATCGGGGGCGATCTCGGCAAATCCGTCCTTCAGCACCGTAACGCCGTTGGCCGTCATGGCGGCCTCCAGCTCCTGCGGCGAGAACTTTCTGCCGCCGGCGTATTCCGCGTGCCCCTGCCGGTCGTGATTGCCATAGAGATAATAGACGGGCGTTTCAAAACCGGCGAACAGCCGGAAGGCCGCCTCCATCTCCTCTTTGGTGGTGTAATCGTCCACGATATCGCCGCCCAGGATGGTGGCGTCGGGCCGCAGCGCCCGTATCGCGGCCACCGTTTTTTCCGTCACCCGGAAGGGCTGCGCGCTGCCCACGTGCAGGTCGGCCATGAAGACAACCGTGTGTTCCTCCGTCAACTTGGGGGAGGTATAGGTATGGTACCGGGGCGTAACGACCTGCATGTTGACGACGCCGTACACAAAGAACAGCAAACCGGCAGCCAGCCCTGCGGCCTTAACCACGATGAAACGGCGCTGTTTTTCGCGCAGAGCAAAATAGGCGGAGCAGAGGGCGTCGGCCACAGCGTCCGCCAGCAGCGCGGCGTAAAGCGCCATCATCAGCGGCTGAACAGCGCGCAGCTGTACGGGCCCCGCCATGACCAGCGCGGCCAGCGCTACCGCCGCCACCGCCTTGGCCGCGATCAGCCCCACGCGGGCGGCTGGCCGGAAGGATTTTTTTCGCAGGGGCAGCTGCGCCGCCGTCAGCAGCGCTTCCGCCGCCAGAAACCAGAGAATAAAAACAAGGATAACGTTCATATTTTACCGTTACAAAATCGTCAGTTCGCGGGCGTACCCGTCATAGCCGCCGCCGGTGACGTACTGGGGCAGCGACGGGGTGAGGCTGCTCTCGAAGTTGAAATGCAGGTGCCCGGTGAGGATGGCCTTGATCTGCGGTTCGTGGGTAATGTAGTCGATCATGCGCAGGGTGGGCGCGTCGGGCCGCTGCTGCACCGCCCGGAACTCGCTGTAGGGCAGCAGATGCTCCTCATCGCAGCCCACCAGATAGGTGCAGTCGCTGCCGGGCAGGGACATATGATAGTCGTAGAGAGACTGCTCAAACAGCGGATCGTGGAAGGCCAGAATGATGGGAAGGCCCTTTTCCGCCTCCCTTTTCAGCCGCCACAGATGCCAGTCCTCAAACAGATAGTAGCTGTTGTCGATGCCCACGATATTCACACCGCCCACCACGCGGGCATTGAAGAACATGGGCACGCCCAGCCCGTAGCCCATCTGCATGTAGCTGTTCATGCGGTAGGCGTTGTCCTCCCAGGCCTCGCCCACGTACTGGGAATATTCATGGTTGCCGGCGATGAAAAAGATAATATCGTTTTGCAGCGCCCTGCGGGCCCAGTCCACGTTGGCGTGGGAGACGAAATCGATCAGGTCGCCCGTGTGAACCAGCAGGTCACAGTGCTGCCGGGCGTAATCGACCTGCTCCTGAAACAATTTTTCCCGGTCGTGTGAGGAAAACCGCCCGGCCAGCGCGTGCTTGCGCTCGTCGTCCCGGTCGTCCGCCAGACCGATGTGCGTATCCGTCACGTGCAGCAGCTTTACGGGCCGCTCCAGCCCGACGGTGATAGTATTCTTGATCAGTTCCAAAGTAACTCCCCTTCCTCTCACTCAAAATCCGCGCGGGTGAAATCACCCTGCTTGGTCGCCATGCCGATGTACTCCATGCCGCCGGCGCGGCCGTTGTACCAGATGCGCCACTCGTCCCGTTCCGCGTCGTACAGCGCGGAGGGTTTGTAGCAGGAATCCGCGTCCCACTCCCCGGCCGTGGGGGTGATCAGCGGGTTGCTCTTGCAGCGATGGAATTGGGTGACGCCGTTTTCGGAGTACGCGCAGCAGATGCAGGCGGTGTGGATATCCCGGTAGCCGATATAGAACAGCAGGTAGCCCAGCTCCCGGTGGGGCAGGATCTGGCAGCCGCCGATGCGCTCCCGCTCGTATTCGTTGCCTGGCGCGTTGACGAAGATGGGGTTGATGGGCGACTTGCGCCAGTGAACGCCGTCGTTGCTGACGGCGTAGGCCAGCACGTTGGGCTCATAGGTTTCCCCGGCGGAGTACCACATCCGGTAGACGCCGTTTTCATACAGCACGCAGGGATTCATGACGGAAGCGCCCTCCCAGGGGCGTTCCGGGAAGAGGACCGGCTCCGCGCCCACGCGGCGGAAGGTCAGGCCGTCGTCGCTTTCCGCCAGGCCGATGAAGCTGTGTCCCCTGGCCTGCCCCGTGTACCACATCCGCCAGGTATCGCCGATCTTCAGCACGCAGTTGCGGTTGATCAGGTCCTCCCAACCGGAGGAGGGATCGGGGAAAAGGGTGGAGCGGGGCGGCGTCCAGTGGACGCCGTCTTCGGAAAAGGCCACCGCCGCGGTATCGTTGGTCCGCCAGGAAAAATCCATCCGCAGCGGCCCGTCCGGCTGCGGCCATACGTACACGTCAAACAGCGTGCCGGTCTCCGGCCCGCCGTAGATGGGATTTTCGGGATGCTTGATAAACATATCTTTCAACTTTCCACTTTTAACTTTCCACTTTTGTAAACACGTCCCGCACGGCCTCCAGGTAGCCGTAACCGTACACGTCGTCCGGCTCCAGATAGCTCATCTCCGTCCACTCGTTCCAGGAGTTGACGGTGATCAGGGGCACGTCGTTGTATTTGTCCGCGTAGTCCTTCGCCATCAGCAGGCCCTTTTTGAAGTTTTCCGGGGTGTTGTTCTTCATGATGGGCAGGGTGAGGAAATGGTGGCGGGGGTTGTTGTCCCAGCCCACGGTCACGTGGGGGTAATAGGGCACCTTGTACTCGGCGCGGATACGGTCCCACTCGGCCTGCACGTCCGACAGGATCTCCAGATAGTCCCGGTTGCAGTCGGTGAAATGGACGAACTGATAATGGGTGACGGAATCAAAGCCCAGCAGTTCCACCAGATCTTTGGTGGAACCCTCCCGGGCGCTGTCCACACCGCTGACGTTGACCGCGTGCTCGGAGTAGATGGTCGCCTGCAGGTGCAGACCGGGGAAACCGGCCTCCACGGTCAGCTGACGGAAATGCTCCAGCGCCTCCCGCGCCTTGTCCACGCCGCCAAGCCCCTTCACCAGGTTGGACATTTCGTAGATCATGAACACCGGGCAGCCATTGATTTTATAATAGTTGGGCTTTTTGAAATACAGGTCGATCACCCGGCGGCACACCCGGTCGAATTCCGGCCGGGGCTGGCTGCCGAGCCAGACGATCTCGTCCAGACCCGATTGGCGCTTATCCCAGGTGTAGCCCGCGTCGTGGTTGGCCCACATGAGATAGAATTTCATTTTTTCGTTGTTGGGCGCGCCCAAAAAGCCCTCGTCCAGACACTGCTCCAAAAACGGGCGGCGGTCGTACCAGTACCAGTCGTAGATGAAGACGTTCACCCCGTGGCGCGCCGCCTCGTTGATCTGGTATTCCATCACGGACGGGTCCGCCTCGTCCACCGTGCCCCACAGGGGCTTGCGGGGCAAGATCTGCCCCTCCACGCGGGATTCCGCACTGAGGACGGACTGCCATTCGCCGATGCCCTGCTCCCAGAACTGGCGGGAACGGGGCTCTTTGCCCGTATAAGACGGCCAGATATAGGCCGCCACGTCGTATTGTTTCATTGGCTTGCTCTCCTGTTGGTAATCTTTTTCTACTCGTCCTTCCGGGCGCCGGTTTCGGCGGGGACGGCGTCTTCGGACACGTCGTCGATGGTGACGGCGTAGATCTGTTCCTGGGAGGCTCCTTCCATGGCCAGCTGCTAGCGGCGTTCCAGCACTTTGATGACCTTTTCGTGCTTTTCATCCGTGTAGTCCCAGAAGAACAGGTACGGCAGCGCGCAGAGAATGTGGCCCACCAGGTCGAAGGACACGCCGATGACGATACACAGGTTGCGGATGTCGTCGGCAAAGAGGATATCGTAATCGTAGCTGTAGCCCACCTTGTAGTAAAGGATGGGGATGATCAGGCTGATCAGGGCGGAGATGGGGTTCATGAACCAGTTAACCACGCCGCCGTAACCCTCCAGCCGCTCGCCGGACAGGTACATCTGATAGTCGTTGATACGCACGTCCATGTCGCTCTGGGCCAGCTTGATGGCGCTGTTCAGCGCGTCGCAGATCAGGATGCTGAGCAGCATGATCAGGCCGCTGATGAAATAGTCCTTCTTGAAGACCGTGCAGGCGATGATGAAGCCCACGCTCTGCCCCGCCATGACCATGCGGCGGAACACCACCAGCGTTTTGAAGCTGAAGCGCTTGCGGATCCACGGGGCCAGGAACGCGCCGGGATTGCCCACGAACTTGATCAGATTCTTGACCAGCACCATCACCAGCCCCTGCTCGCGCCAGGTGAAGATCAGGATCATATCCTGAATACCCACGGTGCCGTTGCCCAGGGCGTCGATCATGCCGGAAAGGGCGTTGATCCAGCGGTACTTGTTTTTCATCACGCCGTCGATGCCGTCCCAGAACGGGATGTACTTCTTCTTTTCCACCGGCGGCTGCGGGATGCGCTCCTGAATGGAGCCCAGCCCCTTGAACATGATGACCGTGCAGAACATGATCATCACGGGGATGATATAGCGGAAGGTGTTGATATTGGTCAGGCCCCCGGTGTAGGCGGCCACGATGGGGAAGGCCGTATCCACCAGCAGGGAGTTGAGCAGGTGGCTCAGCTTTTCCGGGTAGCAGCGCACCAGCATACGCTCGTGGGCGTTGGGGGAGATGGTGCTGGAAATGCACAGCGCGGAGTTGGTATAGCCGAACTGATCCTTCAGGCTGAACAGCAGATACAGCTGCCAGACACGCTCCGTCAGCGGATTCTGGAACAGCGGCAGCCAGCAGATGAGGATGTACAGCAGCATGCAGGGCAGCACGTTCGTATAGGCGAACAGCTTGTAGCGGCCCAGCTTTTTCAGCCAGCGCTTGCGGATAAAGATGTTGCGCAGGCCGCCATAGCCGGTACACAGCCAGTGGGCGGCGAAGATCTTCAGGGACGAACGCAGGTTCAGTCCCGGCAGGCCGTCAAAATAATCCACGACGGCGCGGGGGAAGGGAATGATTTTCGCGAAGTCAAAAATCAGGAACAACAGCCCCAGCGCCACAAAAGACGCGTAGATCGTGTTGAAGATCCGCTCCGTCTTTTTCGGCAGAAAGCCCAGGTTGTCGTTGACGATCATGCCGATGATGGACCAGAAGTAGCCCTGCACCATAAAGAAGGTGCCGATGATGGAGAAGGTGAGTACGGGGATCTGATAATAGAACACCACCAGCCAGCAGCCGGTGCCGAAGGAGAGATACCCCAGCGTGCGCTGCAGGGCGTAATCGCCGCCGCCGCCGATAAACACGGACAAATACTCTTTGTAGGGGACGTATTTGCCCGGCGCGGGTTTGGACCAGTGGGTGGTGAACTCACTGAAGAAGTTTTTCAGCTTGTTGCCGCCGGAACCCTTGTCAGCCATCGTTCTCTTCCTCCTTTTCTCCGGTTTCTCCGCTGTCTTCGCTGTCGTCGTATTCGCCGTTGACGTAGGCCTGATGGATGGCCTCTTTTTCCGCCTTTTGCTTTGCCAGCTTTTCCCTGCCGCGCTTTGTCATCATGAAGTCGTCCTTGAACAGGTTGCGGATCACTTCCAGACCGACGATCACGATGCTGGGGATAAAGACGACCACGATCAGAACGATAACGGCGGTTTTGTTCATGCCCATCGCCGTGTCCTCTTCCTGCGGGGGCGCCGCTTCCCCGTTTTCGGGGGCGGGCGGTTCTTCCTCCGCCAGCCGTTTCGCGTTATAGGCGTCCCGGTCGGCCAGGGTCGCGTTGAACTCCGCCGCTTTTGCGGTGAAGCTGTTTTCCGATTTGGGCATCCACTGACCGCCAAGCGATATCTCATCCTCGCCGCAGCCCACATAGAACTGCTCCAGATGATCGCACTTATAAAAGCAGTGGTGGTCGATGCTCTCCACCCCCGCCGGGATGTAGAAGGCGTATTTCATGCTGTTGCAGTAGCTGAACACGTCGCTGCCCAGCGTCGTCACGCTTTCGGGCAGGTCCACCAGCTTCAGCGCCCCGCACTTGAAGAAGGTCATGTTGCCCAGCTCCTTCAGCGTGTCGGGCAGCTTTACCTCCTCCAGCGTGTCGCACTTGTAAAAGCTGTTGCGGGCCAGCCGTTCCACCCCCTCGGGCACGGTATAGGTTTTCGTCCGTTCGCCGTTCGTCTCGTGGGCCACAGGGAACAGGACCAGCAGCTTCATATCCTTGGTGTAAAGCACGCCGTCCACGTCGGTGTAATATTCGTTGGCCTCGTCCACATAGATGCCCTTCAGGTTTTTGCAGTAGACAAAGGCGCATTCGTCAATATTGGTGACGTGCGGGCCGATGTGGATCTCCTCCAGGTATTCGTCGTTCTGCACGGTATACCGCTCCACCGAGGTCACGTAGGCGGATTCGTCCGGCTGCCACACGGGGCCGTCCTCCGAACGCGCTTTGGATTTTACCATGGGGTGTTCCACCGTCAGCTCGGTGATGTTGGCGTTGCCGTTGTAGCCGCTGAAGGTAAGGGCGCCGGTGGCCTTGTCCACGTCGTATTCATACGTGGGGCGCACCAGCACGCCCAGCGAGATCACCATGGAGGTGACGATGGCCACGATCAGCAGCGCGGAAAACAGGATCTTCCGTTGGGTGCTCATACTTCTTCTCCCCGTTCTGTATTCAGGCTTCGCGTGTGAG
>CAMJYF010000032.1 GCA_946409885.1 uncultured Clostridia bacterium
ATGCTGGCCTTTGCCTATACCGCGCCGATCTCCGCCCTGATCCATCTGTGCGACCGGGAGCCGGAGAAAACGGAGGAGGCCATGGCGCAGATCGAGGCGTTCAGCAGACATTTTATCAGCGTTTACGGAGAGGAAAGTCATGAAGCATAACGCGCAGGTGTTAACAACAGACAGATTGCTGCTCCGTCCGTGGGAAGAAGCGGACGCGGAAGACTTGTACGAATACGCGAAGGACCCGCGCGTGGGCCCCGCCGCCGGCTGGCCGCCGCACACGAGCCCGGAAAACAGCAGGGAAATCATTCAAACAGTCCTGTCGGCGCCGGAAACCTATGCCGTCTGCCGGAAGGAGGACGGCAAGCCCGTCGGCAGCGTGGGGCTGATGGTCGGCGGGCAAAGCAATGCCTGCCTGCCGGAGACACAGGCCGAAATCGGATACTGGATCGGCGTTCCTTTCTGGGGGCAGGGACTGATCCCGGAGGCGGTCCGGGAGCTGATCCGTCACGCTTTCGTGGATCTGAAACTGGAGACGCTGTGGTGCGGGTATTTCGACGGCAACGAAAAATCGAAGCGCGTGCAGGAGAAGTGCGGTTTTACCTATCATCATACGAATCAAGACGTATACTGGAAACAGACGGACGATATCCGCACCGAGCACCTTACCCGGCTGACACGGGAGGACTGGATCGGCGGGTTTGCCGTCCGGCTGCTGCGGCGGGAGGAGATCCCGGCGGCGCTGGCGTTGGCGTGGCGGGTGTTTTCCGCCTATGAATCTCCCGATTACGCGCCGGAGGGAACAGAGGAATTCCGTAAGTGTCTGCATGACGCGGCATATCTGCACGGATTACAGTTTTACGGCGCTTTTGACGGCAGGCGGCTGATCGGAGAGATCGCCATCCGGCCGGACAAAAGGCATATCTGCTTTTTCTTCGTGGACGGCGGCTATCACCGCCTCGGGATCGGGACAAGGATGTTTCAAACGCTGCTTGAGGCTTATCCGGACGGGGCGATCACCCTCAACTCTTCGCCCTATGGGCTGCCGTTTTATCTGGCGCTCGGCTTTACCAAAACGGAAGAAGAACAAACCGTCAACGGGATCCGGTTCACGCCGATGCGATATGAGGGAAACGATCAATGAACTATCCCCACCTTTCTTGCCATGTTGTCAAAAAAGCCGTAAGGAGAACTATCATGCCAACAGAAATCGCCCCGGAAAAAACCACACGGGCTGCGGCGTTTGAACTGTGGATGAACGCCCCCAACCCCATGGTGACGTTTTTCAAGACCTTCGACGTGACGAATCCGGTCAGGATCGGCAAAAAGAAGGGGCTCAAATTCAATATGCTGATGGATTACTGCGTCGGGAAGGCCGCCGCGGGGATCAGGGAGTTTTACCTGCTGCCCGTGAATGGCAAACTGATGCGTTACGACGCGCTGGCGGTCAATACCATCGTGAAAAACAGGACCGGCGAGGTCAGCTCCTGCGATATCCTGTTTACGCAGGACCTTGCGACCTTCAACCGGGAGTATTTGCAATATACGGCGCAGGTCGCGGAGCGCTGCGAGGACCGGGACCTCTCCGCCGACTGCATGGTCATTGGCACCTCCGCCATCGTTGACACGGCGCTGGACGGCGCGGTGGGTATGAACAGCGGTATTTTCAATAACCCGTTCCTGATCTGGGGGCGGTACCGGAAAAAGGGGTTCCGGTATTACCTGCCCGTTTCCTTCCAGTTCCACCACACCCAGATGGACGGCGCCCACGCGGGAAGGTATCTGGCGAATTTACAGAGTGAGATCGACGATCTGAAATAAAGGAGGCGGCGACCATGGCGTTTGATTTCAGAAAAGAGTATAAAGAATTCTATCTGCCGAAAAACCGGCCGGAGCTTGTGACGGTCCCCAGAGCGAATTATATCGCGGTGCGGGGGCAGGGCGACCCCAACGAGCCGGACGGCGCCTATCAGCGGGCCATCGGCGTACTGTACGCGGTGGCCTATACCCTGAAAATGAGTTACAAGACGGATCACCGGATCGAGGGCTTTTACGATTACGTCGTTCCGCCGTTGGAGGGCTTTTGGCGGCAGGAGGGGACCGACGGGGTCGATTACACGGATAAATCCTCTTTTCAGTGGATCTCCGTGATCCGCCTGCCGGATTTCGTCACAAAAGCGGATTTCGACTGGGCGGTGGAAACGGCGGCCAAAAAGAAAAAGCTGGATTGCTCCCCGGCGGAATTTCTGACGGTCGACGAGGGACTCTGCGTGCAGATCATGCATCACGGCCCCTTTGACGACGAACCCGCGACGGTCGCGCTGATGGAGGAATACCTCCGCCAGAACGGCTGCGTCAACGACTTCAGCGATACCCGGCAGCACCATGAAATCTACCTGTCGGACGCCCGGAAAGTCCCACCGGAAAAGTGGAAAACCGTGATCCGGCATCCGGTCAAAAAAGCGTAACAAGGAGAAATCGTATTGGAAGTGATCCACTATTTTGACAGCGACCGGCAGAAGCACTGGCGGGAGGCCATCCGGCGCAGCGACTGGAACGCGGGGCCGTTTCTGGCGCAGCTGCTGCGGGACGGTACGTTTTTTGACGCGGTGGGGGCCAACTCCCAAGTGTTGCTGCTGACAGACGGCGACGCGCTGATCTCCTACTGCACCTACGCGGAAAAGGACGATATCCAGCCGACGGAACTGACGCCCTGGGTCGGGTTCGTCTACACCTTCCCGGAACACCGGGGCAACCGTTACGCCGGGCTGCTGTTCGCGGAGGTGGAACGCCTCGCCCGGGCGGAGGGGGTCCATGAAGTATTCCTTTCCACGAACCACACGGGCCTGTATGAAAAATACGGCTTTACGTACCAAACAACGCTGACGGATCTGGACGGGAACCCGTCGCGGGTCTATTCCAAAAGAACGGATCCCGCGCGGGAGAATATGAATAACCCTTATTGTGCTTTTGCGAAACAATGTTCCGCCAACCGCGTTTATCCGCTGTCCATCGCGCAGGGATTTCAGGACGGGAATATCTTCATAGACGCCAATAAGGGTGTTCGCGCGGTCCTGTTCTGGCATTACGCCGGATTTGCGTATTTGTCCGGTGAGATCACCGAAGCGCTTCTGGATCGGATCTATCGGAACTATCTGCTGGCAGAGAGGAATCGCAGATTTGTCCTGATTACCGGCGATACGGCTGCGGTCCGCTTCTTCGCGGATAAACCCGGGATCACAATAGAGCGGCGGGTCGAATACCGGTATGACAAAGCGCCGCCTGAAACGATCGGGACGTGCGGGTACCGGATCGAAGCCATTTCTGACGCTAATCTGCAAAAGATCCGCGGCCGGATCATTCCCTCCTTTGCGTGGTCGAGTGAAAAACAGTTTTTGAAAAACGGTTTCGGTTACGTCGCCATGGACGGCGATACGGTCGCGGCTGTCGCCTTCTCCGCCTCCGTGAGCACGGAAGAGGTGGATATCGGCGTGGAGACAGCCGAGCCGTACAGGCGGAAAGGATTGGCAAAAGCCCTCGTCGGTCGGATGTGCCGCGATATCGTTTTCATGAAAAAAAAGCCGGTGTGGGCGCACGCCGCGTCCAATACCGGCTCTATGCAGACCGCGTTAAGCGCGGGATTTTCGGTTGACAGGATCAACACGGTGATAAAAACAGATTTTCTGTAATATTTACCCTTTTCACTTGCAATCAGCAAAATGATTGGTTATGATAAAAACAAGTGAAACGGTACTGTTAGCGGCGTTAACGCCGGGCCCTGGCCGGGAACAGTGAAGAAAACCGCAAAAGCGCCCGGAGGAATACCGGCGGATTCCCGATGGCCGCAATATCTGAGAGGGCAATGAAACAATCTGTCCTGTCGTTTGAACGGAGGAGCCTATGAAAAACGCGGAAAGCAAAAGCCTGAAAACGAAGCGGTTTGAGGAAAGACAGCTGGCCTCGCTGCAAAAAAGCGCGGCGAACGCGCAATGGCGCCACTATTTTCTGTTCCTGCTGGTGATGATCGCCGTTGTCAATATCATCGACGAGATCACGAGCAATCTGTCCGTCTCCGTGCAGTCCTCCTTCGTGACGGAGTTCTTTGTGAACAAGCCGTTCCTGGGCAAAACCTACACCTTTGAGCAGGGCCTGTCGCTGCACACGTCCGTCAGCGTGCTGGGCTACGTTTTCGGGGCGGTGACGCCATTCTACAAAGCGCTGGCCGATAAATGGGGCAGAAAGCCGCTGTTTGTCATTTCCACGCTCGGCATGGCGCTGGGGTTGCTGATCATCTATTTTTCCCCCAACTATTTTGTCTTTCTGCTGGGCTTTGCCGTCATCAGCTTTTTCATCGGTCACGACATCCAGATCATTTACATCCTTGAAGAA
Source organism: uncultured Clostridia bacterium (assembly GCA_946409885.1). Taxonomy (GTDB): domain Bacteria; phylum Bacillota; class Clostridia; order Oscillospirales; family Acutalibacteraceae; genus RUG806. The sequence goes on from CAMJYF010000032.1 coordinate 4,381, forward strand.
GCCCCCGACCGTTCCAGGGCCGCGATCTACAGCGTGCTGAAAAGCCTCGGCATCTTCGGCGTCGTGCTGATCCCCGTGCTCCGCCGCCTTCTGATGGGCAACGACGCGACCCAGTGGAGACGCATCTTTCTTGTGCCCGCGCTGATCGGCTTTACGGCAGCCTGCGTTGTGTTCTTTTTTGTAAAGGACACGAAAGTATTCATCCGGGAACGCACCGCCTATCTCTCGGTCCCCTATGAGGAGCGGCAGGCGCGCAAGCAACAGGAAAAAGCCGAAAAGAAGGCGCACCGGAATCAGTCCGGCGTTTTCAACGCTGTGAAATACATTTTTGCATGCGAAGACACAAAGTATCTGATGATCGCGAACATCATCTTCGACGCGGGCATGCCGGCCATCGCGCTGTATTTTGAATCGTCCATGCACATCGCCGGCATGACGACGGCGGAGATCACAGACGCGCAGTTTGTGCTGCCGATCGTCTACGCGCTGCTGACGTTCTTTTCGGGCTTTCTTGCAGACAGGCTCGGAAGAAGACGAACCATTCTTTCCGCCAGCGTGCTCAGCATCGCGGGCTTTATCCTGTTTGCCGTCGGCATCAACCGCCTGTGGAACCCGTATGTGATCGGCGGCTTCTGCGGCCTGTACCAGGGCTGCTACTGGATCGGCAGGGATTACATGAACATCATGATGACGGAAAAGGTACCCACGGATATCCGCGCGTCGGCCGTCGGAGCGGTGGGAATGCTCACGATCATCGGCCTCGGCGTCGGTTACCTGCTGGTCATTGTCGGTATGCTGGTCCTGCCGGTCTGGCTGACCTGCCTGCTCGTCGCCATCCCCTTTATTGCCTGCGCGGCCGTTCTGCTGAAACGCAAGGTCGCCGAAACCAAGGGGACGGACCTGAACGCCCTGGGCGAAATGACAGCGGAAGAAACCCACTGACGACTCCCTTTCCTTTATCCCCCTATTTCAATAGCCGCAAAAACCGCCCCGGGCGACTTTCCTTTCGGAGGGCCCGGGACGGTTTTTTATGCATGGATCAGTGTGTAGAGATAGGCAAACAGGCCGTTTATCCTTAACGGCAACGGAGGAATTGTAATCCCGATCCAATATCAAGGTACAGAACGCGGTCTGTTTACGTCATCTCCACGGCGATCATCCGGTCCATGATCTCATAGATATCCGCGTCCGTGTCGAAAACGGCCTGGTAGGCGACGCCGCTGTCCCAGGTGGGATAGTAGCCGACCAGAATGGAATCCGCCCCGTAGCTGCCGTAATCATCGGGGGTCTGTACGTAAAACGTCCGGCCCCGGTACTCGCAGACTTCGCCCAGCGTTGACGCGGAGGAGCCGCCCAGCCTGTCCTGATCCGTCAGGCCGATGTGTCCGTCGGAAAACGTATAATCGACCGAAAGGCAGAACGAACCGTCGGCGTTGACGTCGCCGTTCCGGCTGACGATACCCACCTGATAGCCGGTGAAATTCCCGTCGTAACAGGGGACGATGGGGTGGGCGAAGGCGGCTTTCGCCTCCTCATAGCCCACGCTGCGTTTGGTAAAGACCGCGCCGGGCGTTCCGCCGGGGTCGCCGTTTCCGGAGGGAGGGTCGGTCGGCCGTGCGGCGGGCGGGTCGGTCGGGTTTTCGGCAGACGGATCGGTCGGCCGGGTGGCGGGCGGCGCTGTCGGCACGGCGTCCACCGGGGGGGACGTGGTCCGGTCCGGGGTTTTCTCTGTGGACGGGGGTTCCGCCGTCGCCGGCGGACGGTCAGGCGTGACCGTGGAGGCGGAGGGCGCAACATCACCGGATCGGGAGGGGGCATCCGACGTTTCGTTCCCGACGGGGGCGGTCGGCTCTCCGGTGGGGGCGGTGATTGCGTCTTCCTTTTCTGCGGCGCCGGGCACGGTGACCGCAGGGTCTTCTTCCGCCGAAGAGGGTTCGCTCCGGTCCGCCGTCTGTGAAACGGAGGACTCCGACGGCGGCGTTACCGAGGGAAGGGGCCGCGTGAACCGCATTACGCCAAGGACAGCGGCGCAGACCACGGCGGCAGCCCCGGCGGCGGCGAACGCCCGCCGTTTTCTGATTCTGTTCGCCCGGAATTCCGCCGCTACCTCGTCGGACCGCTCCGACTCCCGCACATAGGACTCGTCGATCCCCGCGACGGCGAGCAGCAACATCCTGCTGTTCATAAGAAGGCTCCTTTCAGGTATTTTTTCAGCTTTTTTCTGGTCCGCATCAGAACCGTGCGGACGTAGCCGTCGCTGATCCCGTACGCGGCGCCGATGGCGCAGGGCTCTTCAAAGAAATAGTACCGCCGGACAAACACGGCCCTGTCCCGGAGGGAAAGGGAGGACAGAAAACCGTTCAGCGCCTCCTTCAGCTCCTCCGCCCCCACCGTAAGGCCGGGCGGAAGGCAGGGCGAAAGCTCCTCCGTCAGGACGCGGTCCCTGTCGAACAGCGCTTCCACCCCTACGGAGAACAGCTTTGCCATTTTCAGGATCATCTGATAGTTCGGCGGGCTTTTGCCGGTCTCCCATTTGGAGACCAGATCCCGTGAGACGAACAGCGCCGAAGCCAGCTGCTCCTGCGTCATATCCGCGTTTCGCCGCAGCGCGGCGATCGCCTGACCGGTCTTCAACATGCCACACCCCCTGTTGCGGTCTTATTATACAATCCACCCGGCGGCATGCGCAAGGGAAAGAACGTATCACCGGGGCGCAGAACGTCCCCCCCCCCGCCATACAGGGCACAGCGAGCGCATAACGGCATAGGAACAAATCGGATTTTGCCGTGCTGCAAGAGCTCGCAAAATCCTGACTGCCGCATCCTGCAATTTTCCGTGATGAACAAAAAAAGCAGGGCAACCCCTGCTCTTTGCTCCTATACCGTCTTTGCCGTCGTTAAGGGAGGAGGACGATCTCCCCGGAGACGACCGTTTCCACACGGCCCTCCGGCAGGCGCACCAGCGCGGCCCCGTCCGCGGCGGCGCGCAGAAAGATCCCGGACCGGGTTTTGCCGCCCGCCGTGAAGGAGACGGGCTGGCCCGTAAGAAGGGAGCGGTCGTTGATTTGCTCCATATACGCCGTAGCGGCGGATGCGTCCGACAGGACGCGGTCCTCATAGACGGCCCGGTCCAGCCGGTCCACGACAGCTTTCATCAGGGCCTCCGGGGCCGGGGCGGAAACGCCCTCCGCCCGCAGCGAGGTCATCTTTCCCCGCAGCTCCGGGGGGATCTCCTCCTGTGCCGCGTTCAGGTTGACGCCCACGCCCACCACGGCGGCGGGGGTGGGAACGGTTACCAGCTCGCAGAGGATGCCGCACAGCTTTTTGCCGTTCAGGTAGACGTCATTGGGCCATTTGACGCGGAGGACGGCCCCGCAGAGGTCCTCCAGCGCCCGGCAGACGCACAGCCCCGCGACCAGCGTCAGGCAGGGGACGTTGGTCTCCTGCCCCGTCAGCGGCAGCGCGGCGGAAAAATACAGTCCGCCCGGTGGCGAAAAAAAGGAACGGCCCAGCCGTCCCCGGCCGCCTGTCTGCGTGACGGCCCTGATCACGTCAAACACAGGTCCGTCCGCGGCGGCAAGGCGGGCCTTCAGGTCAGCGTTGGTGGAAACGGTGGAGGGAAGGGTGATATAGCGTCTGGTCATTTTTTTAAGATGGATTTCCCGCGCCGTACAGGCGGGCATGGGGCTCAAAAAAAGAACCGCCGGGGCACGGCAGTTCCGGTACAGTTATTCTTCCGCGTCCAGCAGGGCTTTCAGCGCTTTGGCGTCCTCCGCCGAAAGGGTGATGCCCTTGCCCATCTTTTTGTGCTCCGGGCCCCAGTCGCGGATATCGTACTTGGGTTCTTTGCCGTTCCAGCTGATGAGATTCAGCTCCTTTTGCCAGCCGCCGGAGCCCTCGGAGATAACGCCGATGTGTTTCACGATCTCGTAGGTAAATTCGGGCATGATAAAACTCCTCTCTGTTTATGGATGGAAAAGCTCGCCGTCTGTGACGGATAAAATCAGTGATATTAATAATATAACTAAAAAAAATAGAAAAATCAAGTATATTTTTTAAATATACTTGCTATTTCTTTTAAAAAATGCTACACTGCTGATGAATAAGGTCTGGCGGCGGCTGTTTGGCTCCCTTTTATCCGAAAGCGTGAAAGGGGGCGGATCGTATGGACAACCCCGCGCTTTATCATGTATTCCCTCCGCTGTCACGCGGATCACCTACATTTTTTCAGAAAGGACGAATCAACTTTATGGCAGCAAGCAGACTGATCGGCGATTATCCCGTCATCGGCATCCGTCGCATCATCGACGGCAGAAGAGGACCCCTGAAGGTCCGTGAATCATTGGAAGAGCAGACCATGAACATGGCCAAAGCCGCGGCAAAGCTCTTTACCGAAAACCTGAAATATTCCAACGGCGAGCCCGTGAAGGTAGTCATCTCCGACACCTCCATCGGCCGCGTGGCGGAGGCCGCCCAGTGCGCCGCCCAGTTCAAAAAAGAGGGCGTGGATATCACCCTCAGCGTCACCCCCTGCTGGTGCTACGGCAGCGAGACCATGGACGCCGACCCCCTGACCATCAAGGGCGTGTGGGGCTTTAACGCCACCGAGCGCCCCGGCGCGGTTTACTTAGCCTCCGTGCTGGCCACCCACGCGCAGAAGGGCCTGCCGGCCTTCGGCATCTACGGCCACGACGTGCAGGACGCGGACGACGAGACCGTGCCGGAGGACGTGAAGGAAAAGCTGCTGCGGTTCGCCCGCGCCGCGGTGGCCGTGTGCACCATGCGCGGCAAATCCTACCTGCAGATCGGCTCCATCTGCATGGGCATCGGCGGCTCCTCCATCAGCCCCGATTTTATTGAGGAATACCTGGGCATGCGGGTGGAATCCGTGGACGAGGTGGAGATCATCCGACGCATGAGCGAGAACATCTACGACGAGGCGGAGTTCCGGAAGGCCTATCAGTGGACCAAAGAGCACTGCCCCGAGGGCTTTGACAAGAACCCCGATTTCGTGAAGAAATCCCCCGAGCAGAAGGAAAAGGACTGGGAGTTCGTGGTAAAGATGATGGTTATCATCAAGGACCTGATGAACGGCAACCCCAACCTGCCCGCGGGCCGCGAGGAGGAGATGGCCGGCCACAACGCCATCGCGGCGGGCTTCCAGGGCCAGCGCCAGTGGACGGACTTCTATCCCAACTGCGACTTCGGCGAGGCCCTGTGCAACACCTCCTTCGACTGGAACGGCGCCCGTGAACCCTACGTCCTCGCCACCGAGAACGACACCCTGAACGGCCTTTCCATGCTGTTCATGAAGCTGCTGACCAACCGGGCGCAGATGTTCGCCGACGTGCGCACCTTCTGGAGCGCGGACGCCGTGAAGCGCGTTACCGGCTATGATATCGAAGGCGTCGCCAAAGAGGCGGGCGGCTTTATCCACCTCATCAACTCCGGCGCCTGCTGCCTGGACGCCTGCGGCGAGGTGAAGGACGAAAACGGCAACCCGGTCATCAAGCCCTGGTATGACGTGACCGAAAAGGACATCGACACCATGCTGAAAGCCACCGAGTGGTGCGCCGCGGACAACGGCTATTTCAGAGGCGGCGGCTATTCCTCCCGCTTTTTGACCCGCGCCCAGATGCCCGCCACCATGATCCGCATCAATCTGGTGAAGGGCCTCGGCCCGACGATCCAGATCGCCGAGGGCTACACCGTCTGCCTGCCGGACGAGGTAAGCGATATCCTCTGGAAGCGCACGGACTACACCTGGCCCTGCACCTGGTTCACCCCCATCTGCAACGGCGTGGGCCCCTTCCGCTCCGCCTACGACCTGATGAACTGCTGGGGCGCCAACCACGGCGCCATCAGCTACGGCCACATCGGCGCGGACCTGATCACCATGTGTTCCATGCTGCGCA